>JAHDGT010000036.1 GCA_020631675.1 Bacteroidota bacterium | reverse complement strand
CTTACCTAAAACTTAATATCCCGAATCAACTGAATTGGGTTCAAACTATTGATATCCAACATAAAGGTGATGCTTTGCAAGAAGCTCTTGTTTCCATTTATGGCGTCTGCAATGTCTGTTGAAGCAATAATTGGTATGTATATCTCAAAACGATCTGGTATAGGCTTAATTGAAAAGCCACCTTCAAGTAAGAAGTCTTGAGATAAACCAAATAACTCTCTATGAGGGTGAATCCCGAAATTGGCATAAACAGCAATCGGTACATAAGGTAAATCCGCCTCCACATTTAAAGCTGCTATCCATTTATCCGTGATACCAACCACATTTCCCACATGATCTGTACGTACATGGAAACCGCCGCCACCTTTACCCATCTGTGCCCCGAAAAAGCCACTGTTTTCCAAGCGTCCCATAAACACCTGATCAAACAAATAGTCGTTCTCCCCTGTGGGCGAACTCATAGTAAATGAAAATATCTGATTATTTAAACTAAGGTCCCCATATAAAAAGCTTCCTCCGAACAATCGCATGTGAAAGCCCTTACCTTTTCTCTTGTAGCTGAATGTATAATTCAACTCTGCGCTTACTTTACCAAAATCCTGACTCTGTTCAATACGCACAGTTGCGTTATATGGATTGATCGTTCGCTTGTTTTCGTGTTTAAAGCTTAGTTCATTAACATAGTATCCTTGATCATATGCGGCAGTCGTGCTGATCACATCAGCGATGTCACACTCCGAATTGTCTTTCATAATGTTCACATGTCGCAATGAGATCACATTGTCAACTTTGGAGCGAGCCCATTTATTTCTTAGCCTTAAACTTACTGATGGAGCTATTTTATAGAAATGAAAAGGACTTTCTTTTAATAGGATATTCGGTATGCCTATGGGCTGATCCACTAAACATTTTAAACTGCCATGTGTGAATCTGGAACCACTTAATGTGAATTGAAGCTGGTCAATGAAACCACTCTTAGGATAAATATTGTAATCCAATCTACCCGTACCTACTAAGCTATTGCTTTTGAAAGCGTACATAGGCACCAGAGCATATTCAAATTTTCTGCGAGGGATCAAGCTATTGTAAAAAGCCGCGCCCAACATAAAGCCATCATAAGCATTAAAGCCCATGGCTGGAGCAAGGGGGAAAGCTTTGTGTTTCCTTCCTTCGATACTAATGATAGGACGTAGTGCGATCGGTGTATTGCGTTTGCCCGGTCCTTTAAGCTTATAGGTGTTGTTACGGGTATTGTATTCAGGTATGATACCCGCATCATCAATAACCAATAGATCGTAGTCAGAACTAGGGATCAAGACTTCCATCTCACCGCCGAAACCGTCGTACCATCTTCTGCTGGTTCGCTCACCATCTTTATAGGTACTGATGGTGTAAGGACCACGTACATTACCATGTTTGTTTTTGACTTTCAACTGGTCATATGAGCGCTTGCCGATTTGCTCTGCGGCTTGTTTTACATCTGTGATCTTGTAGTCTATCTTGTTATTTGTCGCGATCAGTTCATCAAAGAACCAATCCAAGAATTTACCGGTTTCCTCTTCAAAAAGCACTCTTAGATCTTCAGGATAAGGGTGCTTGAACTCATAGGTTTGGTAATACTTTTGCATGACCCGATCAAACTCTGATTGACCTAAATAGGCGGCTAAGTATTTCATGACAAGTGCTCCTTTGCCATAAACTATACTTCCGTAGTTCCCGGGGGTGTAATGGGTAGAATGCAGATCCAAAGGCTGATCATCATTTTGTCTGGCAGAAATTAAATACGCATAGTAGGTGAGCACTTCGTAATTGAGTTCTTCCAAACCTAGTAAACTCAAAACCTCACTATCCACACCAAAGTCCTCCAGATCATCCGAGTCCTTTTTATATTTCTCCCTGAAGTACCTGTTTTCATAATAAGAATTGATTCCCTCGTCCATCCAGGCGTGATCTCTTTCATTGGTTCCCAATTGACCGTAAAACCAATTGTGCCCTACTTCGTGAACAATAACCCTTTCTAAAGTTCTAGGTCCGCCAGAATAACCAATAACGGTAACGTTAGGATACTCCATTCCCGCACCTGCACTTAAAGCACTCTCTAATGCCGTTACCTGATTAAATGGATAGGTCCCCACCGCCTTGGAATAGAAGTCAGTTCCATCGTGAAGATATTCTATAGCATCTACCCAAATGTCCGCCTCTGTATTGGTGAACATAGCCCAAAGATCTACCGTTCGCTCTTCTTCTTTTAAGGATAATGTACCATGTAGCACATGAAAGCGTTTATCCGCGAACCAAGCAAAGTCATGAACATTATGTTGCACATACCGAAGTGTCTTCATCCCCTTTGCACTCTCAGGAAAACTGTTGTCATAAAGATCGAAGTCTGACGCCTTCAGTTTTTTTGTTTTAGCGGCCTTCTCTAATAACCACTTGCGTTCTTCTTCATTTTGTAAATCTCCGGTTGCCCCTACAACATAGTTTTCGGGTAAAGTGATACTCACATCAAAAGAACCATATTCTGAATAAAACTCCCCTTGATCCAAATAAGGCATCTGATGCCAGCCTTTATGATCGTACACTGCTGGTTTTGGGTACCATTGGGTAAGTTGATAAGCATTACCCACATGTCCGAGTCTTGAAAAACTATAAGGTATTTTCACATAGAAGGGGGTATGGATTTTTATCTGTTCTCCTGGGGCAAGTGGTGTGTTCAGGATGAGTTCAGCAATGTCCGGATGATCTTCATCATATTCTAAAACAACAGCTTTGTCATTCACACTAAAGGCCAATGAATCTATATAGCCCCGCTCACTTTCTTTCGAGAAGTAAAAGTCAGTATCTCCATTTTCTAACTGCTGTTTAGCAAAAGCGGTTTGCTGCCCGGTATAAGCATTTGGCCATAAATGAAAATAGATATAAGTGAGTGTATCGGGCGAATTGTTGGTGTATAAGATGGTTTCCTCACCTCGAATGCTGTGCAAACTGTCATCCAGCGTCACTTTTATGTCATATTCCAGAGCCTGTTGAAAGTAGTTTTTTTCATCCCCCGGAACTGAATCAGCCAGTAATAGGTTGTAAAAGAAAACCAATGAAATCGCTATGATCGCTTTACTTCTTGTACTCATTGTCTTGGGATCTGCCATAAATTACATTTTAGTCTATATGGGGTGGTGAATTTCTAGCTTTTTTCACTGAATTATTAGCACAAAGTTACTCAAACGGTACATTTGACCTTTTTCGTACTAATTGTTGATGGTCAAGCACTTTCGTCATGACACTGTCAGCCTTCATCATGCCAATGTCATGATATGTAGTTTCAGCCATATTGAACCTGTAATAAAAAAGGGTTTAATTCCCTGAATTATCTTGCCTAATTAGTGACTGCTCATTACTCCTAATGCACTGTTACATATGGTGTTGAGTTGGTCATGCTTAAGAATGTTGACCACTTTTATCTAGTATGCTTTTTGTTACATTTGAACTGTCCTCGATAAAAAGATAACACCACAACTATGGACAGTTTTGAGCAAATCTTCTTCAATGGTGATGCGAACACACGCTCATTAGTTGCGCAGTTTGAAAAAATGCAAGAAGAAGGTTCAGTCATTTTCTTTTCTCAAGAACAGTTAAACGCACTGTTAGATCACTATGACAACTTGCTTTCTTATGAACAGCAATTGGTTCTTTGTGATATTGCGGCAGAGCTGTATCCATATTCTACACAATACCTCAAAAAAAACATTCAGCTCCTACTTATCATAGGTGACTTTCCTGCCGCAGAAGCAATGCTGAGGCATGTGAAAACGCTTTCTCCTAATGATACGGAATTAATATCGCTTCAAGCAGATTATCACCTACAAATGGAAGATGCGGAAAGTGCTTTAAAAGTTTTAGAAGCTGTTCCATTTGGTTCACTGACCAAGAACGACTTGGTGGAAGCACTATTGCGAAAAGCGGAAGCATATGAGCTGAAAAATGCGATGGAGCGTTATTATGATGCGACACTTGAGGCCGTCATCGCAATGCCTTGTCATGTGGATGCTCTGAGTAGATTTGATATTTGCGTTACTCAGTTAGAACGTTTTGAGGAGAGCATTGACCTGCATACTTGGATCATAGACCAGTATCCTTATTGTGCGACCGCTTGGTATAATTTGGGCAATGCCTATGCTGCTACTGGGCAGTATCATAATGCTGCCGAGGCTTATGGTTATGTTACAGCGATCGATGATGAATGTGAAATGGCTTATCGCGATAGAGGAGATGCTTTCTATGAGTTAGAAAACTACAGGGATGCTTGTAAACAATACACCTATGCATTAGAACTAGGGTTTTTCCCTGACGATGAGTTGTTTTACTTGATGGGTAATTGTCATTTACAACTTGGGAATCTTAAAGATGCTATTTCTTGCTTTGAAACGGTTATCCTAAAAAATCCCGAGCATCACGATGCGCACTTCTGCTTAGCAGAATGTTTACAAACCATAGGGGACTATGATACAGCCTTATATCATTTGTACACCGCCTCTAAACTAGATGAGTTTAACGAAGAATATTTCTCCGCATTAGCTGAGGCTTTTGAAAAGCTGGGTGATTTTTCCAAAGCCGATTTGTATCGTAGTAAAGCGGCAAAGCTGCTAATAAAAGATAATGCTGGCTATATAGAAGACAAGCCTTATAATGAGGCGTTTGTTAAATCAGATGGGTTACCGTTAAACCAGAATTGAATACTACAATAGAAGGTAAGTGCTAAAATTGTTTATCTCATGCTTGTGCAGCAATGGTGATTTGTTCACCTTGCTGCATTTTTTTTGCTGAGTACCTAAAGTAATGTCAAACAAAGAAAAGACAAAAGCAAAAATAGCAGGAATACAACAAGTAGCGGCCATTGCTTTTTCAAACGTTCTATCCACATTTTCTGATTAATAGCTTGTATGGCTTGGTACATTTCTCCAGCATGCTTAAATCTCTGATCTGGATGGTTGTTCATCGCTTTTCTGATAAGCAAAGCTACTTTATCACTAATAAGCGTATCAAACTTGTCTATATTCCTATCCATGCCTTCCCCGTAACTGCTTAATGAGTCTGTAGGATGCTTTCCGGTTAACATATACAATAAAACAGCGCCACAGGCATATATATCTGTTTTAATAGGGTCAATGGTTATGCTTTCGATAAAGCACTCAGGAGCGTGATAGTAACGCCCCAAAGCATTAGGGTTTGACAGCTGTTGATATTGAAAGGATGGGGCTGAAATTCCAAAACCGATCAGATTGCATCTTTTACCTGAATTAGTAATGACTAAATTATAGGGGCCAACATCATTATGGGCGATTTTTTCTGTATGAAAATAGGAGAGTTGTTGTAATAGCTGACCTAGTAATCTCAATGCATTGGTTTCTTTTATGGGGGCATTTTTAGCCATATGCTCCAGTAGAGTAATGCCTGGTGCAAATGTCAATACAGCGAATGAGCTTTCATTTTGTCGAAAAACATCCGTCACTTCACAGGAATGTGGTAACGCTAACTTTTTTAAATTGTTAGCTACTTGTTCGAAATGAGCTGCATCAAGAATGTCGAATAGATCTTCATTAGAGTCTGTAGATTGGTCCGGGTGCTTATCAGGGGTTTCAATTGCAGGATAGAGGGTATGGAAAACGCGTATAGCTACGTTTTTTTCGGCTTGTAAATCAAAAGCCTTATAAGTTTGTCCTGTTGTACTCTCCCCTAAATAGGAACGGACTTCGTATCTGCCGGATTTAAAGCGGTCACCAATGGTTAGTAGTTTTTCTTCTCTTTTTTTACTAGGTGTTGGCAGGGCATCGAGAAATTCGTAAACACTTTGGAAACGCTCTTCCACTTGCATAGCCATGGCAGTGGTCAAAGCTTCTTGGGAGGCATCAGATAAGTTGTCGCAAAGTTCGCTAGCGGTACTCATCTTAATGGATTGTCTATCAACAGAGCTAAGTGGGTGCTGGCCTGTCAAGCAATAATATAATATACCGCCAAGTCCATAAATGTCGCTTTGAATCTTAAGTTGACTGTTATTTAACCAATTACCGATGTAATGTTCTATTGGAGCATAGTTTGGATGTAGACAAGCCGGGATAGTGCGCCCTTCAGGCAAACTGAGTCCTTCTACACAAAAACTGCCTAAAACAGATTGCTGGGTATTGGGTTCGAAGAAAATATTAGAAGGGCGTATGTCTTGATGGAGTACACCTTTGCTATGTAGATAAATTAAAGCAGTGCCTACTTGATTAACGCATCGTAAGGCCATTTCTTCAGTCATCCTACCGTTGATGGATATCCATTCTTCCAAGGTTTTGCCGGTAGGCCTTTTACTTACAAAATAAGCAGTATCATTTGCTTTGAAAACGTCTACAGTCTTAGCTAAATAAGGGTGTTGCCATTCTAAACTCCACAAACCCTTTTGTAAAAAATCTTCTTCTAAACGTTGGTGATCTTGCTTACTGATCCCGAATAAGGATACTGTACCATCTTCCCTTCTTTCCATAAATGCTGGTAGGAATAATTCTCTGATCAATAACTGCTGACCGTCTTGAATATTTTTACCCGCATAGATGGAAAACGAGCCGCTTTCTTCTAGCAGAGTATCTAAACGGTAAGCACCCGCATAGATTGGATGTAGTATGGATGGACTGATCGGCACTTATGAGTATTAAAATGAGCTATGTACGTAACATAGCGGTTGTTAGGGATTGTGAAATCCTGAACACGCTCTAAAGAGGGTAACTGGAAGTGGGAAAAGGAGAATATGAAAAGGAAGAAATAAAACAGTTGCTCAACTTTTCAAGCTTGAAAAACTAATACGCCATAAGCCGCAGCTTAAGCTGGCCCTCCGTCTCATATGAAATTGTAATTAGGTGTAGTCGATAAAAATAATTACGTAAAGTGCTTAGATATAGATGAATTGGGTAGCAGGATGATAAAAACAAGCATTGCTGCTCTTATTACTGTTGAATTTTGATGACCAGTTAAACATCCTATGGGTAATTAATTTCAACTATCATGCCATAGCTGTAAGTCTGTTGTGTGAAGAATTATGTTTGCATAGCAATAGGCTTGTAAGCTTGACTGCTTAGCTGACTTGAAACAAAAAACGGCTATTCAACCCTAATGGTTAAATAGCCGTAAAAAGTACGCTGCTTCCTAAACAGCTGCTCTGTGCTTAATTAAAAATGCTTACAAACCTATAGCATAATAGTAAGTGCTATTACTACCAGGGTATTTGCCCTCTATCATTATCCCTCTTCCGCTATAGCTTTGCAGAATCTCACTGACTTGTTCAACCGAAGCAACGGGCTTTTCGTTGATCTTGGTAATGATGAATCCTTCCTTAACATCGGTACGCTGCTTTAGTTGGCCGTTCAGTAATTTGCTAACGCGAACACCAGATCGAATACGTAGTTTCGCTAAATCCTCACTTGGAACTTCTTCTAACTCAGCGCCTAACTTTTCAAAGGTTTTGCTTATCAAAGATGCTTTAGTAACGATTTCTGTATTACCTGATCGGTTACGCATCATAACACTGAGATCTTTAGATCGGCCATTTCTATTGACGCCGATCATAGCGAAATCTCCCGGGCTTCTTTTACTGAGGCGTTCTTTTAGCTGAGCAACAGTGTTTACAGGATAACCATCAACAGAAGTGATTACATCACCGGATAGCATCCCAGCCTCTTCAGCAGAACCACCGATGACTAAACTGTCTACATAAACACCTTGGGTAATGTCTAATCCCAACTCTTTAGCCAAATTTCCGTCAAGATTCTGAATCATCACACCAATGTAGGCTCTTTGAACCATTCCATAGGTTTTCAGATCACTCACTACTTTATTAACAATAGAAGTGGGCACGGCAAAAGAATAACCGGCGTAAGTTCCTGTTGGTGTTGCAATAGCTGTATTGATACCAATTAAATCTCCATTGGTGTTGATCAATGCGCCACCGCTGTTACCTGGGTTTACCGCAGCATCCGTTTGTATGAAAGATTCGACAGCAGAACGATCATCGAAAATATTAATGTTCCTTCCTTTCGCACTAACAATACCAGCGGTTACCGTTGAGGCTAAATTAAATGGATTACCAACGGCTAAAACCCATTCTCCAACTTCTACAGCATCACTATCGGCTACGGATAGTGTTGGGAAATCGCTTCCTTCAATTTTTATCAATGCGATATCTGTACTCGGGTCAGTACCGATGACTCTAGCTTCATAACTGCGCTGGTCGTTCAAGGTTACTTCTACTTTTTCAGCTTTATCGATTACGTGATTATTGGTAATGATATACCCATCTGTACTGATGATAACACCCGAACCAGTGGATTCGTTTTTTCTCGGCTGCCCTCCTCTGTCTCTAAAGGATGGACCGCCAAAAAAGAAATCTTCAAAAAAACCACCAAAAGGATCACCACCACCAAAAGGATTGGCTACTGCTTGTACTTCTTGGGTGTTCTTAATATGAACAACAGCAGGTGTGGCTTTCTTAGCCGCAAGGGTGAAGTCACTTGGGAGGGCAGCGAAAGAACGATTGGATGGAGTAGAGGGAACCAACAAATCACCGCTATTCCCATTCGTTAGAGTAGCTGGTGTTGTCTTTACTTCTTGGACCATTACTTGTTGTTGGTCCAGTCCCATCATCTTATAGGTACCAATGCTGATGCCACCACCAAGCACCGCAGCAAGGGTTAAAATCAAAAATTGTTTCATAGATAAAAGTGGATTTACTTAGGATTTAATAGTTCCAAAATAAAAATTCATTGCCTTCAAGCCAAAAAATGAGTTGTATATGTGGCGAATGGCAGTGAAAATGTTGAGAACGAAAGTTGGGTATACCTCATTAATTAAGTCGAATTCATAACGACAGAAAGGCGACTTTGGTTATATACCAAAGTCGCCTTTAACGCTATTTAACTGCGATTATTTTTGTCCTGGTACTTAAGATAAGCCGAACTGTACGTTAGGCATACGTTCCAAAGCTTTTATCACCTCCGGAGAAGAACTGATTTTTAAGTTTTTAGAAAATAAGCTCAATTGCAGCTGCTGCTTGATGTCAACTGAAAGACAGCTGCATGTTTCCAGGATGATCTTCACATAATTTATGAATAGTTGCTATCAGATCATCATTAATATCAGAAAGCTCTATTTGCAGGCGAATTTTATGTGCTCTTTTTTCAAGTAACTCCGACAAGAGGTTCACTTGATTCACCTTTAGTTCATATTCATTGCCTTTCCAATTAGGGGCATATTCTCCTGTTAGAAAAACGGCGGTACCTGCTTCTAAGAAATTCTTATGTTTCAAGTAGTCTTCTCCCCAAAGCATGAAATCGTAATTGCCGGAATAATCTTCCATATAGATTTTTGCGAAAGGCTTACCCGTTTTGGTGTATCTGGATTCTACCATCGTCACCAACCCACCAATACGGACTGCCTTATCTTTCATTTTTTCAATGTCCTCGAAGGTGCAATTACTGAAATGATCAATAGCGGCTTTATGATTATCCAAAGGATGACCACTCAAGTAGATGCCGGTCATTTCTTTTTCTTTCTTCAGGCGTTCCATTAATGCCCATTCTTCGCAAATAGGCATTTCTGGCTGCACCACCGTATCCATTAATGCCGCGCCGAAGAGTGAGGCTTGTGCGTTCGCTTGCCCCTTTTGAAAGCTCTGTCCGAACTTGACCGCCTTTTCGATCGCAGACGGAGAATCAGCATTGTCTCTGTAGAAATACTGAGCACGGTGAGTACCTTCAAAACTATCGAATGCGCCTGCTTCGGCTAAGCCTTCCAAACAACGACGGTTGACGGTTTTCAGGTTAACGCGCTTGGTGATATCGAAAAGGTCTTTGAATGCACCGCTTTTTTTACGCTCTTCTATCAAGCATTCTACTGCGGCTTCGCCAACGCCTTTTATAGCTGCCATGGCGAATCGGATCTCTCCCTTTTTATTAACAGTGAACTTCACATTGCTTTCGTTCACATCAGGTACTAAGGTGGTTAGTCCCATTCGATTGCATTCGTTCAGGAAGAAATTGGTCTTCTTGATGTCATGCATATTATGCGTTAGTACCGCTGCCATGAACTCAGCGGGGTAGTGGGCTTTTAAGAAAGCGGTTTGAAAGGCGACAACGGAATAGGCTGCCGCATGCGAACGGTTGAAACCATAAGAGGCGAAACGCTCCATCAAATCGAATATCTCATCCGCCTTTTTCTTGTCGACTCCTTTTGCTGCTGCACCATCTTGGAAGATGATGCGTTGTTTTTGCATTTCTTCCAGCTTCTTTTTACCCATCGCCCGTCTGAGTAGATCCGCTTGACCGAGCGAAAACCCAGCCATGATCTGTGCGGCCTGCATGATCTGTTCCTGATAAACCATGATGCCATAGGTGTTTTTCAGGATGGGTTCTAGCCAATCATGCGGGTAAGTCACCTTTTCGCGACCATGTTTACGATTGACGAAGGAAGGGATGTTATCCATCGGTCCTGGTCGGTACAAGGCGTTCATAGCGATCAGGTCTTCAATATTGGTGGGGCGAAGCTGTCTTAAATATTTCTGCATACCCGCCGACTCGAACTGGAATATACCAACAGTGGCACCTGCTTGGAATATTTGGGTATAAGTTAGTTCATCGTCTAATCGTTCAGCGACGAGATCAGGGTCAATGACATTAGTTTCTGGATTGATGATGTTAGGAGTCAGCTTTTCTATTTCAGCATTACTGAATCTGCCGTGTACATTTTCTATGGCGTCTTTAATGATGGTCAAGGTTCTTAAACCCAAGAAATCCATCTTCAACATACCCGCATCCTCAATGTACTTACCATCGAATTGAGTAACCCATAGGTCGGCTTCATTCGCCGTACAGACTGGAATGTACTCCATGATGTCATCAGGAGCGATGATCACACCGGCAGCGTGAATACCTCGCTGTCTGACAGAACCCTCTAATGTTTCAGCAAGGCTTAACACTTCATGGAAGGGAGACTTGTTGTCATTTCGATACTTTCCTAATGTGGGTTCGTCTTTGAATGCGGCTTTTAGGTTTTTAGAACCATCTGGAACCAGTTTTGCGAGCATATTGGCGTCACTCAGATCCAGCTCCATTACCCGTGCCACATCTTTGATAGAACTCTTAGAGGCCATAGTACCATAAGTGATGATCTGAGCTACTTGGTTCTGACCGTATTTTTCTACTACATAATCAATCACTCTTTGTCGGCCTTCATCATCAAAGTCGATATCAATATCAGGCATGGATACCCTTTCCGGGTTCAGGAAACGCTCAAAGAGGAGGCTGTACCGGATGGGGTCAATATTGGTGATACCAGTACAAAAAGCAACAGCGGAACCCGCTGCGGAACCACGACCCGGACCAACAGCCACACCAAGGTCTCGGGCTGCTTGAATGAAGTCTTGAACGATTAAGAAATACCCAGGGAACCCCATGTCTTTAATGATCTTGAGTTCCAGGTCCAGTCTTTCTCTAACTTCGGTAGTGATTTCCGGATAGCGTTTTCTAGCTCCTTCATAAGATAGATGCCTCAAAAACTCATCTTGGTCATTATTGAATTCAGGCGGAACGACGAAATTGGGCATTAAAACATCTCGTTTCAAATCGAGATGTTCCACTTGATCGGCTATCATAATGGTGTTTTCAAGGGCTTCCGGTACATCGCCGAAAAGCCTTGCCATTTCATCAACGGTCTTGAAATAGAACTGCCCACCGTCTTTAAATCCGAAACGTTCTTTTTCTTTTTTACCTCGGTACTGGATCGTATTTCTGAACTTCAGACTTTCGGCAATAGGAATGCCTTTAAAAGAACCACTGTTGATGCATAAAAGGGCATCATGCGCATCCCAGTCTTCATGCTCTACATAATGACTGTCGTTGGTGGCGATCATTTTGACATCGTATTTTCTCGACCATTTGATCAGAATCTGATTGATGTCTTCTTGACTGATTCCCGTGCGATCGATGTTTTCAATCTGATGGCGTTGGAGTTCGATATAGTAGTTGTCTCCGAAAATGTCCAACCATTCTTTGAAGCACTTTTCACCTGCTTCCTCTCCTTCGTTTAAGATGGTCTGCTGTACCTCAGAACCCAAGCAGCAGGTAGTGGCGATGATGCCTTCACTGTACTTTTTGATGATCTCACGACTGACCCGGGGGAAGTTACCATAATAGCCATCTACAAAACCAGTAGAGCAGATTTTACACAGATTCTTATAGCCCGTAGCGTTCTTCGCTAAAAGGAGCTGGTGATAGCGTTTATCCTTTTTCTCTCTGGTGAAGGCTTTTTGGTGGTGATCTTCTACCACATATACCTCGCAGCCCAATATGGGTTTGATGCCGTGCTTTTTAGCGGAAGCCCAGAATTTGAAGGCACCGAACATATTTCCGTGGTCGGTAATGGCTACAGCAGGATGTCCATCTGCTACAGCTTTCTTCATCATGGTATTGATCTCAGCGGCTCCGTCTAAGAGAGAGTATTGGGTATGGCAGTGGAGGTGGCAGAATTGTGGCATGTGAGATGGTTTGATTTTATGGTGTAAGATAAAGAAGTAGATCAAAACGATCACAAAAATCCATTTAAACTAGCTCAATAACAGTTACTTGATTTTGATGTACTTGTGCGAGGGATAGGAGTGGTATTAAGTGTGCTGAATGGCGAGTGAGTGCGCCTATTGCGGGGGCGGCCCAGAGGTAGCCACCGCAATAGGCAGCAAGGAACCGCCAGGCAGTGCGCTTAATAAGAACGGATAGCCCGGTGACCTGCCGCAGGCGGGCACGCACCCTGCTGGTTTTTATCTTATGAGTGGACCATTCCTAAAGCCTGAATGTCATTGAAAAGCAATTGAAGGTGGTCAAGCTTTGGTGTAGAACTATAAAAAAGAGGGCATTTAATGTAACTTTATAAAGAGTGATTTTCCTTTATGGGAATTTTTACTATAACCCAGCTGCTCTTATCCTGCCTTATTATTCGCGCTGTATCCCCCTTACAGTTTTAGGTTTTCTATGCGTATTGCATAAGCAAACACCCCTTTTTTGCTAAACCATTAAACTCCCTGTTATGAGGCAATTATCCCTGTGCCTATTATTATTATGCTGTCCTATTATAGCTGCTTTTGCCAGTTTATCACCTGATAAGCAAGCTGCTAAGTATGATCACTTGTTCGAGGTCAATGCCCAATGGCTTTGGGCATCTGCTTATTATGATGCATCGGAAATGGCCATGCCCGCCGTTTTTACTACTGATAATGATCGTATCCATACGCATTTGTTAATGGTAGTTGATGCCTTGAGAGCGGAAGACGTAAATGCTTTGAATGCTACTCAGCGATTGAACAGAGCAGCGTTGTTGGATGTGCTGGAGCGTTATGCGAAAGCGAGTATTTTCCCTGCAAATCACTATCACGACCAGCGTCAGCCTTATTTTATTGACAATTTTGATGTGCCTTGTGCCGTGGGACACTTGATCATTGAAAGTGGTCAAGCTGAATTGGCTTATAGGGTTCATGAAGAGAATAATTACGCTTATATCCATGAATTAGTAGGGGAGTATCCTGCTCTGACGGATTGGGCAGTGGCGAATGGTTTTACAATTGATGAATTGGCTTTGATCCAACCGGGTTATCCACCTCCCAATTCTTGGTCGAGTGTCGGTGAAGGCTTAAATGGATCTGTTACGGATATGGCATCCAATAATTTGGATTTAGCCTATGTGGTAGGTGATTTCACGACGGTGGATGGTGTGTATTGTCAAGGTGTGGCACAATTAACCGAGTTCGGTCTTTTGCCATTAAGTACAGGTGTGGCTGGTACAGTACATACTGTGGAAATGATGGACGGCTATGTGTATGTGGCGGGAGAGTTGATGAAAAATGGAACCAGCTATAATATAGCTCGCTGGGATGGTGCGAATTGGTGGTATACGAATGCGTACACAGGTAAAGTGAATGATTTATATGCAAGCGACAACTATTTATATGCAGTGGGAGATAAGGTAGCCCGTACGAGCACCAATGCGGTTTCTTGGCAAACTTTAGCAAATAGTGTTAACGGCGATATTCTCGCGGTACATACATTTGGTAACCAGATCGCAGTAGCGGGGAATTTCACCTCTATTGATGGTGTGTCGGCTCAAAAGGTAGCTGCATATTCTTCTGGTAGTTGGTCGGAGCTTGGTGGTGGATTAGGTATAAATGCCCATGCATTATGTGTAATGGGCGGGGAGCTTTATGTCGGAGGTGGTTTTGTCTATGGCAGCTTGGCAACACCTGCTGATAATGGCTTGCTGAGATATACTGGAACAGATTGGGTGAATGTGTTAATGACACCAGATGTTTTTACTGATTTGGGAGATGCGATCTATCACCTCAACAGTTTTGAGGATATGATCATTTTCAGTGGGGATATGAATCTAAGTAGTATGTTCACCTTAGCGGATGGTATAGGTGTTTACAAGAAAAACCACGATACTTTCAGGGTTTTAGCAGCTAGCACGAATGGTGTATACGGCTCTTGTATCTTAAACGGATCTTTGTATATGGGTACGGCCAGCAACAGTGTTACTGGTGAGTTTTTCGTTGAATCAAACATCAACTATTTGGGAGTAAGTGAAATCACTGTTGATATACAACTGAATGCTCGATTAGAAGGACCTTTACTCAATAGTGGTACTTCTACCATGGCCACTACGATATTGGATAGTGATCTGCTTCCTAATAAGCAGCCTTTTGGTGGGTATCCGTGGTATTACGATGGAGAAGAAGCACTGCCAGATGGAGAAAGCTTCCCTTCTAATGTGGTAGATTGGGTGTTGATAGAAATACGTTCTCCTGCTGATCCTAATTTTATTTTTGATACAAGGGCGGCTTTACTGCTCACGGATGGTTCTGTGGTAGATGTTAGAGACCCTAGCGGAGATGATGTTTCTGTGTATTTCATGTCTACTGGTGCTCGTTATTTGGTGCTAAGACATCGTTCTCATTTGGCCGTGATCACGGACACCTATCATTATTTCCCGAACTCCTCAAGCTTAGATATGTGCGATCCCGATATCATTAGTGGAGGTGCGGAACAAGTAAAATGGGTGAATGGGGATTATGCGCTTTGCGCCGGGGATGTGAACAGCGATGGGGTGATCAGTGTACACGATTTTAATCAGTATGTCGACGAATCTTCTATCATCAATGCTTATTTAGATGCGGATGTGAATCTGGATCGTGCAGTAACCGTATCTGATTTCAACGCCTACAAAGAAAACGGTAGTCGAATAGCAGTGCCTATTGTGCGTTATGACGATTAAGTTTTTGAGCGATTAGATCAAAATTTGAAGTGCGAAAGGATATTTATCCTTTCGCACTTTTTTTATTTCCATAAGCTTGAACCTGCTTGATTGAAAGGTGTATTAGGGATTACAGTTCAGGATGAAATTGTAAATGCTTCTTGTCTGAACGAAGCCTTTTTGTTATATTGCTAACAATCGTTAGTGGATTTGGTAAAATCTGTTAAGTAGTGCTAAATAGTCGTAGCTTTCTAAAACAGATTAACGTCAAACGATGTTATTATAGTAGTTCATACAACAATCAAAATGACTTCCTTTTTATGATTTAATGCGTACACTATTTCAAAGCGTCACTTCCCACTGAAATTGAAAGCTTGACTGCTTCATTTCTCGTTTTGAATGAATATTTTCCCTAACCATCAAAATTTTCCTGTTTATGTTAGAAATCGTTCTTGCGCATTCGGACGAACATATCGAACAAATTAAAAAACTTCTAGCGGATTATGGCTTGGAAAAAGGAAATGCAAATAGTGAACTCAGATCCCTGGAAAGGGAACTCTTAGCCTACTTTGAACCCGGTGGTTGCCTACTCTTGGCACTTTTCGATGGCGTGCCCGCTGGGTGTGTCGCCATTGCTAAGGACAAGGATGGTGTGTGCGAGATGAGACATATGTACATCGCACAGACCTATCGTGGCAAGAGAGTGGGTGTAGCACTCATCGAAAAACTCAAAGTCGAAGCAGAACTAAGGGGTTACCACAAAATGCACATTAATGTATGCGGTAAGATGCTTCAAGCCGCCACACCATTATACCGATCTTTAGGCTTCACGGAAGCAAAAGTCTACAAAGTCCAGCTGCAAAAGGACTTACCTCCCCATAATCAATCTCGTTATTTCGAGCTCCATCTACTGCGGTCTGGTCTCTCGCAAGTAGCCTGATTTGATTGAATTAAGACAATACAAAGGCCCCACTTTTGGATCTATGGATCCAAAAGTGGGGCCTTTGTGATTTTTGACGGAGCACATGCTCTATGCTCTAAATCTAATTGTCCTTAGATGCGACCGCCCAAAAACTGGTTTCAGGAGTCACCACCGCTCTACGATGTACCTCTTGGGCCGGACTAACAATGCCAGGACGTCTTGTATTCGGTATCATTTGCACATCATACAGCTCTTCCACACTATTATGGTATTGCAATTTGGCAACTATACTCCCCGTAGGTAAATGTAGTACCATCACACCACAGAAAAGCGATTTCTTAGCGATCGGAAGATCTCGAAATGCGCTACTGGTCGTACGCAACTTAGATAAGCCGATGAATAAATGATCCCCCACCAAACACATGCCTCTAACAAATCCGTTGAATTGATTCACCACCTCATAACTGCCTTTCTCAACATCAATTTTTATCAACTCCCCAGTTGCGCTAAGCAAACAATATAGCTGACCATTGTATATGCGCGGCGTATGCGGCATGCCCAATCCTGAAACAACGATCTCATTGCTATCTACATCCATGATCACCCCGCCGCCGGTTTTATTTTCACGCCAAGAACCAGCTACATCCCCTTGCCCCAATGCGCTCACATACTTTGGCGCGCCATTCGCCATGGCCATGCCGTTCAAATGACAACGGTCCTCGGGTAAAAGCTTGCTAATGAAGTGCGGCTTCCACTGTGGCTCAAAACTATAGGCATCCGTAATGAGCGATAAACAAGAAAAACGCGTATTCACCGCCCACAATCCCGCAGCACCCCACTCCACATCATGCAAATCCAATTGCCCGGTATGATAACTCGTTCTCGGTACGAATAAACTATCATAGGTGTTCGGCTGATTAGGGTATTTCAAAGCCAAGCTGGGCGTGTTTTTCAATATCACCAATTCATCTATCGTAGCGACCGCCAACTTATCATCTCGCACCGAGATCCCCATCGCCTTATTAAAAGTACGAGGCAATTGCACCATCTTTTCAGGCGTAGGCGCACTCAGAAAAACCACTTTATTCGCCTGATAAGTACTCAGTGCGATAGCGCAATTCAAAGCATGCAGCAACTCAGGGAAATTCGGTGTATAAGAGCAACTGAAAGGGGCTAAAGGCTTTGACATTAAGTATTGATTTTAGAAAGGGCTAAGTTAATGATTATATGGGTGCGTGCCCGCAATAAAAACTGGCTTTAGTCGCCTATGAAAAATCGACGTCGAGCAGATAATCTCATGTCTCGAGTCTCCTATCTCGGGTCTAAGAAAGCGCCAGCTTTCACTG
>JAHDGT010000527.1 GCA_020631675.1 Bacteroidota bacterium | reverse complement strand
ACTGTGGCAATACTACCACACACGTTCAGAACATCACTATCGAGGATACTACCGATCCGACTTTCGTGGAAGCTTTACCTGCGGATGTCACTGTTTCTTGTGATGCTATTCCAACAGCGGTGACACTTACAGCTACTGACAATTGCGGTGCGGCTACTGTTGCCTACTCTACTACTAATGATTTTGACGGTTCTTGTGGCAACTATATCGAGACTCGTACTTGGGTCGCTACTGATAACTGTGGCAATACAACTACGCACGTTCAGAACATCACTATCGAGGATACTACCGATCCGACAATGACATGTCCAACTGATGTAGCATTAGATTGGAATGAAATAGTTCCTGTTGCGGATATTAGTTTAGTAAGTGCTGCTGACAATTGCTCAACACCAAGCGTTGTGCATACTGGTGATGATACTATTGTAAGTGCTGACGGTTGTTTAACGACTGTAACTCGTACCTATACCGCTACAGATGCTTGCGGAAACACTAATAGTTGCGAACAAATCTTTACTATCCCAACAGATACCACAGCACCTACTTTTGAGTGTGATGCTACAGATCATGTCTTCTGTAGCTATGATACCGTGACATTCGAAACACCGAGTGCAACAGACAACTGTACTGCGGATGCGAACATCGGCATCGTTCAAACAGAAGGACTTCCTTCTGGTGCTAACTTCCCGGTCGGTACCACTCAGGTTTGCTTTGAAGCTACAGATGTTGCAGGAAACAGCAGTCAGTGTTGCTTTGATGTAGTAGTACTGCCGACCATCACGGGAGAAGTAGAGGATCAGTTCTGCTCAGCTACCGAACATAATGTAATCGAGTTCACCTTAGATGGTGGAATGCCAACTTATGATGGTAGCGACTACTATGTGATCAATGTGATCAGTGCAGCGGGCAACCCGGTATTGGGTAATACAGTAGGTACAATTGGTGATGTATTTGATATCACCTTAGATCCAGGTACCCCAACAGGTACACTTGTAACAGTAAGTGTAGAAGACCAGTTGGGATGCACCGCAACGGCTATAGCATTTGAGGTGAGTGTAGATTGTTGCTCAGCGGATGCTGGCTTTGTCCAAATGGAGCCTATTTGTCCTGCGATCGTAGAAGATGGAATTATAGTAGAAGATGGAGGCGTCTTGACAGTAGATGTGAACAGCTATGAAGATTATAGTTTGTACACCACTTATCTTATTATCACAGACAACACAGGTGATATACTTCACACCATCAACTTAACTCAGCCTTTACCAACCGGAATCAGTTTATCTGCTATAAGTTCAACAGCAAGCACTTCCGCTAATGCGAACATTGGTGCTGTTGTTGCAGGCGGAACCGCCAGTACCTCCTACGATATCGAATACAGCTTCTGGGGCATGTCCGCGGGAAGTAATGCACAAGACATCGTATTCTACACCTACAATGAGTTTAATGACCGCCGACCTGACCCGATCCCAATGGGCGCGCAAAACCCTGGTGGTACTTTAACCGAAGCGGTGAATATCTCAGATATTGGTATGCTATCTCCACTTTGTTTTGACCTTTCTGAAGGACATGAATTCAGAGTACCCGGTCCAATGGAAATACTGTCTTTAGGAGCAAACATTGCCGAAGGCGCTACCGGAGGTACAGGCTTAGGCTACTATAATACGCATGAGATCACTATAGTAGGCGGTACACTGCCCTACGACTACCAATGGGAAGAGACGGGTTATGTTCTTCATGCCGTAACTGGTCCGGGGCAGATCAACATCAATTATGCGGATGATGCTTATTGGAGTGTGACCGTAACAGATGCGAATGGCTGTGGTAGTACGGTATTAACCGCTACAAATGAATCAACCGCTGCTGGTGAGATTTTGGATATAGAAAGCTATAGTGTGATCGGTGATCACCCATTCACTTCACCACATGAAGGCAGCATCAGTTTAGAAGTAGAAGGTAGTGGCTGTGATGCTTCCGAATTGATTTACGAATGGTCTGGTCCTGCGGGCTGGTCTGGAGCAGCAAGCGCGGATGGTCCAATCATTACAGACGCTCCTTCTGGTTGGTATACTGTGGTCATTACATGCCCCGAAGATGGCACGACCACAACAGGTTGGTATTGGATACCTCGCAATCTACCGGGCGGACGTGGCAAAACAGCAGATGAATTAGGTGAAACGGGCAGCTTATTAGTAGCCCCTAACCCGATGAAGGACTACGCAAACATAAGTTTCAGCATTGCCATAGACGCGAAAGTGAACATTGGGCTATACAGCATTGATGGTCGTTTTGTAAAAGCCTTGTTCCAAGGTGATATGTTAGCCAACGAGCAACATACTGTTTCTATTAGCTCAGCTGACTTGGCAGCTGGTATGTATGTGGTAAAGTTGAATACAGACCAAGCTTATAGTACCTCTCAAAAACTTAGCATCATAGAATAAAATCTGAGACGTTCATTGATGGAGCGGTGGAGCAGGATTCATCCTAGTCCGCCCTCCCTTAATGAATACTCCACTTGATAGCACAAAGCATAAGGTCTTAAGTTACTTGGAGAAGTAACTGATCATAAAGTGCGGCTTGTTATGGGAATCAAGTCGCACTTTTCTCTTTATTCTTCGGAACCAATCCACAAGAAATGCTGTAGTAATTAAAAAGAGCGCACAAAAGAAAAAAACTCAATTAACTTTCTTGCATTTTAAGGAAAGGGTTTTATCTTTGCGCTCCCACAATATACCACCTATGCGGTGGAAGTTTGGTGAGGTGGGTGAGTGGCTGAAACCACCAGTTTGCTAAACTGGCGTACTCT
>JAHDGT010000526.1 GCA_020631675.1 Bacteroidota bacterium | reverse complement strand
GTCACCGGGCTATCCGTTCCTATTAAGCGCACTGCCTGTCGGTTCGTTGCTGCCTGTTGCGGTGGCTACCTCTGGGCCGCCCCCGCAACAGGCGCACTCACTCGCCATTCAGCACACTTAATACCACTCCTATCCCTCGCGCGTCCGTTGTTCGGGCAAATATAGCTATCGAACAATAAAACGTCCTTTGCCGATCATTTGATTTTGATCGTAAGCAGAGAAGAAATAGACCCCACTGCTCAATGCTCGTACATTCACTTCAAGCTGGTGTCCGTTTTGTTCGACAGGTGGATTTATTTGTTGCCCTGCTGCATTTAAAATACGGAGGTTTACCGCATCCTGAGGTAGGAATGGCAGTTTGATCATTGTCTTGGTGCTTGTGGGGTTTGGTATCGCAAGAAGCTGTGCGCTCAAGGGTAAGTTAGGCGTTTCAACACTCACAATATCCGAGCAATTAATGCTGGTGGGCGCTATTCTAACGAACAACTGATCAAAGTAGCTGTCATTATCAGAACCAGCATTGCGCTTGCCTGTAAGCTCCAATTGTAAGTTGCGAGTAAAAGCAGGAATAGGAGTCCATTCTTCAACAAGCGTCCAATTACTACTGCTGCTTCCGATCGAGGTGGTAGAATCTATCTTGCTGCCTGCTTCATCTAAAAAGAAGAGCTTCAAGCTAGGCTCGTCGCTACCACTATAACTACTCAAAAAACCACCATAATTGACTTGGTAGTCAGCACTGTCTATCTGACTGCTATAAGTACTCACATCCATGTTTTGCACTGCTTTACCCAGATCACTTTCCCCATCACAAACGCCACCTACTGCGAAATAATAAGTGCCTTGATACGGACTGATCCCATCGCATTCGCCATCCGATAGTGCTTCTATAGTGGCAAGGGTAATGTTCCAGTCGCTGATGTCACCTGTTTCCGCGTCTGAATTGCTCAGTAGGTTAGCACTTGACAATGGGTCTCCTGTACTGAAAGAATAGCTTTCAGACCAATTGCTCCATTCTAAATTTCGGTCTCTAAAGCGCACTCTCCAGCAGTAGTCGGTATTAGCATCTAAACCTGCGATCTCTTCTTGTGTAAGATCATAGCCAGCTTGGGTATCTTCTTCATAGAACCAATTTTGATATTGCTGCCAGCGTTCCACTAAAGGGGCATCAAAACCGCTACAATTTTCGGCTACTTGCCAGTGACTCTCTCCGTGTAGGGCATTTGCTGTACTAGAAGAAAACGGACTGGCCATTAAAGTGACACATTCTGGCGGAATAGTTGAAAGCATGGGCGATAAGCCAAGCGGTTGATCCACCGCGGTACCATATCGTTTTATCAGTATGCTGTCTCTGATCACATTATCCAATCCTTGATCTTCATTGCCTCTACTTATTCTTCGCAATAAAAATTGAGGGTCATCGCCAGCGGTCACTTCAACAGTTACAAAGCCATAATCATCATGTGAAACAGAATACTCTGGATAATCGGCCGTAGGGAAATCGCCCCAGGTATCTGTTGCCCCGCCTGCTGATGCTACGTTCACCATGAGGTGCTTATGGTCTCTGGATTGCCCGCGAGAATATCCGTGCGTATGCCCGAAAAAGTGAATGCTGGGTTTACCGCAGCCTTCCGTGAATTGTTCTAATAAGGCTATTACCTCTCCTGTGAAATCAGACTCACCGGGTGTCCACAATTCTGATTTATGGGGGTGATGCAATTGGGCGAACACAAAGTCTATAGAATCCAATTCGCAGGTGATTTCAAGAACGTTTTCCAACCAATTCAGCTGATCTTCATTATTGTAAGGTCCGTTAGAATCCAGTCCGATAATTCTGACATTACCATAATCATGATGGTAATAATGTTCGGGCACATCCGGGTTGCCATTGTCGGGTAGGTGAAAATAATCGTAGTAATATTGGGTGTCATATTCATGATTACCCGGTACGGGGTATAGTGGAACATCCGTGAGTAAAGGCTGTGCCGGCCCGAAGAAGTGATCTTCCCATTGGCTATAGACCGTGCCTGTTACAACTAGATCACCCGGGATCATGATGAAGCCCAATTGATCGGAGAGTTCACCGCCTACGGTTTCATTTAAAAAATCAATGACGCCCTCTTCAACGACCTCCTCGAACTTACTAGGCTGGAAGAAGTCACGCTGCATATCACTCATGGCTAACAGTCGGAAAGATTCATGATCCTGAGCGAAGGGAGGGGTTTTAAAACGGTGTATTTCCGAACTGGCATCGCCGGTATTCACTCGATAGTAGTAGGTGGTGAATTTTGTTAAACCGGTGAGTTGTACTTCATGTATAAAAGCATCTCCCACTGAGTTGAAAGCTGTACCAATGGTGGTGTTGCCTAGAGCTTCTGTAGCGCCCCATTCCACTAGGCTTTCCTCCCCAGAAGTAGTTTCCCACATGATGTAGATGGAGTTAGGCTGTGCGTTTTGTAGGTAGGGTCCTACTTTAATGCTCTGTGCTAGTAGTTGCGCATGCAGACAACTGAAAAAAAGGAATAAACAGAGATAGCTAAGAGTCGTGTATGCTTTCATACCATTAAAGGTAGTGAAATGCTATAATTTTAATGTGCTGATGTGCTGATGTGCTGATGTGCTGATGTGAATAGAATTTGAAAATTTGATAATGAGTCAATTTGAAAATGGATGCTGAGAAATACAGACACGTACTCTTATTTTCAAATTCTCAAATTGGTAATTGTCTCATTGAATTGCGCAAGGGATAGGAGTGGTAATGAGCCCGACAGATGCGCCCTGAGGAGCGGCTTAAAAAAGCGACCTTGTGAAGCTCTTT
>JAHDGT010000525.1 GCA_020631675.1 Bacteroidota bacterium | reverse complement strand
TTACCCAAATAAGTGATCAGCTCTTTAGAGCGAGAACCTTTTCTCAATCTTCTGATGGCACGCTCTTTGATCTGTCGAACCCGCTCACGGGTCAAATCAAACTTATAAGCGATGTCTTCTAAAGACATTGGACTGTTTCCGTCTATACCAAAATACGAACGAAGAATATCCGCTTCTCTTTGAGATAATCTGGAAAGCACTTCTTGAATCTCGTTTTTCAAGGAGTCTGACAACAACTGATCATCCGGATCCGCATCATTATTTGGTAAGATGTTCACCAAAGCTAAGCCATCGTCATCATCTGAGGTAGGGGCATCAATAGAGATGTGCTTGTTGTTGATTTTAAGCAACTCTCGCACTTGCTCATATTTCAAGCCCGACATCTCTGCTAACTCTCGAGTACTTGGCTTGCGCTCATTTTCTTGGAGGAAGCTTCGTAACTGCTTTTGCAGCTTTTGGTAGGCATCTACTTTATTTAAAGGGAGACGCACCATTCTAGACTGCTCTACGATCGCTTGCATGATGGATTGGCGAATCCACCAGACCGCATAAGAAATGAATTTAAAACCTTTGGTTTCATCAAATCTTTTCGCGGCTTTGATCAGACCCATATTCCCCTCATTGATTAAATCACTGAGCGTTAAACCCTGATTTTGATACTGTTTAGCTACGGATACAACAAAGCGAAGATTAGCAGTGGTCAGCTCATCCAATGCTTCTTCATCACCTTGTTTGATTCGAATGGCCAGTTCAACTTCGCGTTCTGCCGTGATCAGCTCTATCTTGCTGATCTCTTGCAGGTACTTGTCAAGTGCTAAGCTGTCTCGCTTGGTGATTTGAGTATGTATCTTAAGTTGGCGCATAAAAGCAGTTGTGTTTTAAAACAAGCAGGAGGTTGACTTGCTTTATTGTAGAACGATAAAAGGCCTTGTTTAGTTTCGTTCGCATAGTCTTTTTTTTGGAAAATGTAAAGAGGAAGAGCTAAAAAAATAAAAAAATCCCCAATGCTCCGAAATTTTACGAGCATTGGGGATTTGAAAACTATGGCGTTATACTTACTTATTAAACCGATAATTGAAACTTGCTTGCGCGCCGATCAATAACTGATTCGCAGTAGTAGCATTCGGTACGCTGATCATTCCATTTTCTGAAGAAGAAGAAATACTAGATCTGACCCCGAATGTTAAGAAGTGATTGCGGGTTAAATAAACATCATAATCAGCTCCTAAAATATAGCCCCAAGAATGGGTACGTAACAAATCATTCTGGATCATTGGAGAGTTGACATATATCTCAGCTGTTCTCAAGTTGCCGTATTGTAAACCGACAACCGCATTCAATACCCCAGGACGATCCGTCCACGCTAACTGATGCGACCATTTATACTTGAATAAAACGGGTATCTGCGTATAGGTCAGATTGACATCTCTATATACAATGTGCTCTGAACTCTGATCCCTTGCGGAACGGAAGCGTTGTCCTTGTTCGGATTTGATCGCCCAACCGATCTCAACACCCAACTTAGGATGGAAGTCGTAACCCGCTTTTAATCCGTAAGCGTCTTTTAAGCTGAACGCATTCGTGAAAGCACCATTACTGGTTTTTGGGAAATCATTGTTTAAAATGCAAGCCACATTCAAACTATAAAAACCACCGATGTGCAAGCCGCTGGACTTATATCCTTTCGTTGTCTTGAACTTAGGGATAGGATGCCCATTTTTTCCAGCTAAATCAGGTTTGTCTGTAGACAGTTCATTATCTATTGTGCTACTAAAAGCTAAGCTAGGAATACTAGATGTAAAAGAAGCTTTATTAAAGCCTTGTTTGGCTTGAATAGCTGTAGAACTATTCTCAAATTTGGACTGCGTAAATAAAGCGTTAGAATTTGCTGCTAAACCAATGGTTTTGGTGGCAGTGGTTGTTAGTGGTGTAAATGTTTCACTAGAAACGATCAGGTCATTAGATTGATGTCTAATATTCACAGCGGCAATTGAAGAAGCATTTGCTGATGCAAGTGGACTGCTTGTTGCGTTTTTACTTAGTGGATCAGCAACAGTAAGCGTTTGATCAGCTGGGAATAAAACCAGCGGTGAATTGCCATCTAGCTTTGAAGGCTGAGCCTGAGCCGTTCGCTCATCATAGGATAAAACAGCATCATTTTGATTTGCCGTAGCTAAGTGTTGTTGGTCAGCCGAAGCCTGATTGAGATAGGCATGCGTAAAATAACCACTTGAAAAGCCAATGAATAATAGGCACAGCGCAGCCAGTCCGAAACGAAACGCTCCTTTCTGGTAGAATGGCGTGCTCGCTTGGTGGAGGGCATCCAGTTCGTCCAACTCTTCGGAAATATTGGCCCACATACCTGGAGGTGGGGTGAATTCCGCATTTTGGAAGCGATCCTGGAAATGATGATCTAATGAACCTTTATCAACCATGTGCTGATATAGACGGATATTGTTCTAGTTTCTCAATCTTCTTTTGTAACAAATATCGAGCCCTAGCGAGTTGAGATTTTGAAGTTCCCTCACTAATTTTCAACATTTGTGCGATTTCTTTATGCGAATAGCCTTCTATCACATAAAGATTGAAAACGGTGCGGTAGCCAGGAGATAGTGTATTGATCAGTTGCAGTAGGTCTTCTAAAGCCAGATCACCAAGAGCATCGCTATTGATGACATCGTACTTGGAATTGTTAACCTCTAGAATAGGGTAGAGGTTCACTTTTTTCCGATAGTGCTCTATGGCTGTATTGACGAAAATCCTGCGCACCCAACCTTCAAAAGATCCTTCTCTTCTGAACTTGTGGATGTTTTTGA
>JAHDGT010000035.1:11936-17678 GCA_020631675.1 Bacteroidota bacterium | reverse complement strand
ACCTTGTATTAAATACCTTTAAAGGTATATTAAGTTTTTATGCTCAAACACATGATTTTGTGATTTTTTTAATCACAACTAAGGGCTTTTTACGTCCTTATTATTTGCTTTGATGCATATCATGGCTAAACCATATCTTTTGGATAACATAAACTTCTATATATATGAAGTGTTTTTTTACAATTGCGAAAGCGATAATTGTGTATATGTTGTTTGTAGGATTCAGTGTCCTGACAATTTATGCCTGCGACAGTTCCGAAACTACTTTTGATGGACTTGTTGATAATGGAAATGGTACTTATGATGTAACATTGACCGTTTGTTTTGCTGGAGATGCAGGCAGTAATGGTCCAACGCATGGATTCGACATCACAATAAACGGAGCCAATATAAATTCTGTTACTCCAACTTCTATAACTAGTGATAATGGAACGACGGTTTCAAGTAGTATCACTGGTGGTACGGTATCATATGGAGATTGGTCAGATGGCACAACGAATTTTGTCTCCCAGTCAGACCCAACTGAATGTTTCACTATTGTTCTGACTGTTGATGCCTATCCGACAGATTGGAATGTATATGGTCAGGAATACTTCGAGGTAACGACAGGTCCACCAAGCGGGCAAGGCCCTTCTGGTTGTTCTTTTGGTGATGTTTTTCCACCTGAACCGTGTCCTGCAGATGCGGGTACGACAGTTACAAGTGGTGCGTTTATTCAATGTGATGGAGATGATCTAAATGTTTCCACCACGGGTTCGGTTTTACCAAATATTGGTGCTGATCCTTGTATTGGTTGGGGTTTTTGGGTGATCAGTGATCCATTAGGCGCATTTCCGGGTTTGACGGGTTTAGGTGACCCACCCACAGGAGGCCCACCCACTGATGATCCTAATTATGTAGGTGTTTGGACTTCTTTGACCTATCCTCTGGCTAATGGAGAGAATGCTACTCTACCTTCTGAAGGTAATGGTGTTGATTATTATGTTGCGCCTGTTACATTGACAGATTGCACCACTGGTGAAGTGAATTCAGGATGTTATGATGTAGGAGATTTCTTCACGGTCTATCATAATCCTCCGATAACGACAACTTTTTTCATTGATTGTTTTAATGTGGCAGCTCCTTCAACCCAAGTTACTTTGACCGTAAACGGAGGAACACCTTCAACAGACGGCAGTAATTTCACATTATCTTCGACAGGCGATGGTACATTGACCAGCCCGACAGTGGGTGATGGTGGCTCTGTGATCATTGAAAATATAGTGGATGGTGGTACAGTAACGATTACGATAACGGATGATTCTGGATGTATGGAAACGTTTACTGTGGGTCCAATAGCTGCAGCTGATTACTGTCCGATCTGTGGTGCGGATGCTGGAGATACGGAATCATTACAAACAGGAGATGGTGAAACAATTAGTAATAGTGGTATCAATTCAGCAGGTCCTTTCATACTTTGCTGGGGGGATGCTTTAGATCTTGAAGCTTTAGGGTTCGGAGTTGCTCCTCCCGCAGCACCATGTAGTCCACCTGCGAATTGTTTAGGGGAAGGATTTGTTTATGCTGGCTATGTCTCGTCACCTTCTAGTGCTGACCCATTTGATCCCGCGACCTCAACAGGTTGGGGCTTCATCGGAGATGATTATACACTGGGTAATTGGACGATAACCAACGATGATTCTCATTACGATACGAATATAAATGACCTGACTGTTCCGGGTGGTTCTGATTTACCCATAGTGGACAATACGGTCTGGTATGCTTTATTAACAGCTGATTACCTTTATTGTGATGCTTTTGGTTGTTCTTATAGTTATGATGCGGATGGGGATGGCTGCTATGATATGGGAGTACCTTTCTCTGTAACCTTTTTAACGCCTGTGATAGGAACTTCCTCAGACGGTTGTGATGGGGTCAATCTATCTTTCAGTGGCGGATATCCTGAAATATTCGGAGGTCTTTATACGGTCACGAACACAGGAAGTGGTACACTTTCTAATTCTTTTCCTGCTTTAGGAGAGACTGTAGTGATTGAAGGTTTGGCTAACGGAGATAGTTGGTCCGTAACTGTTGAAGATGAAAATGGTTGCCCCTATACACTTTCAGGCACTTATAATTTTCCACTGCCTGTAGTGGATCTTGCAGCGATTACTTCGCCACTTTGTGAAAGTGATCCAGCTCAAGCTTTGACAGGTTCACCTTTGCCTTCTTCGGGTCCTCAGATAATTACAGGTGCATCTGGTACAATGGCAGATCCCGGGCAAAGTACATTTACTGGTTCTGGTACTGCTAGTACAGTTATCACAGATGCAAATAATGTAACAGTGACCATAGATATGGATCATACCTATGCTTCGGATTTAACACTTACATTAATAGATCCCTGTGGGAATAGTTATGTTTTGATCGATCAGATTTGTGGGGATGATAATTATGGAGGTACTTATACATTCACAATGACAGCTGGCGGTGTTCTTCCAGATGTGAATGGTGGTGGCCCGAATAATGTAGTAACAAACGGTTCATTCCAACCACTTACAAGTTTTGCTGCTATGGTCGGTTGTAATGCCGCAGGTTCTTGGACCTTAGTGACGAATGATTCCTTCGCAGTGGATCAAGGCGTATTGAACAGTTGGTCGATCAGTATCAATCAAGATGTTATTGGTGTATTGAGCGGTCCCGGGGTAACAGACAATACAGACGGAACCGGAACATTCGATCCAGCTTTAGCAGGAGAAGGATTACATACCATATACTATACTTATGGAGAAGATCCTTGTTCGTTCATAGATTCTATTCAGGTGGATGTGCATGCGACGCCTGTTGCGATTTTAAGTGGGGGAGAGACCAGTTGTGGAACTTATACTGTACCAGTTACGATTACTTTTGACGATCACGCTGAGCCACCTTATACTTTCACTTATGCTATAGATGGTGTGGATCAGCCTAGTGTGACCACATCTTCTAACCCTTACACTTTTACACCTACTGTAGCAGGAACATATACACTCACAGCTTTCAATGATGATCATTGTACGGGTAACGGTGGTGGTTCCGCGGTATATGATCAGCCAGCTGGATTTACAGCAACTGCTTTAACAGATGCAACAGTTTGCAGTGGAACACCTACCAGTTTATCGGCTACACCAAATGACCCTGCACTTTATACTTATGACTGGGATTTTGTTCCAGGTACTGATAATAATAACTCTCAGACAGTTTCTCCTACAGCGACGACTACTTATACGGTTACGATTACAGAAGATGCAACAAATTGTACCTCTGTGGATGCTGTAACCATTACGGTTGAAGATACGGAAGCACCAGTAGCTAATTGTGTGTCTTCTCTGACCATAACCATGGATGATGTGAATAATGGAACAGTAGTACTATTGCCCTTGGATATAGATGATGGATCTACGGATAACTGTGCGATTCAAAATTACAATATCAGTCCTAATGTATTGACTTGTGCCAGCATCACAGCCAGTCCAGTTACAGTGACGATGACAGTGACAGATTTTGCGGGTAATCAAGATGACTGTACGGTTTCTGTTGTTGTTCAAGAGAGTGCTACTCCAAATGCAGGTACTGCAACTGCTGTTTCTTTATGTACATCTGACCCTAGTACAGTTGTAGATCTATTCGCACAACTTAGTGGGGAAGACAGTGGAGGTGCTTGGGCGGATGATGATGCTAGTGGTGTGAGTTTAGGCACTCCAACAAGTGTTGACTTCGGATCTTTATCTTCTGGTACATACAATTTTACCTACACTGTAACTAGCCCTTCAGGATGTACAACTGATGATGAAACTGTAGCCGTAACTGTTGCTACACCTGATGATGCGACCTTTAGCATAGCGGACTTCTGTGCGGCGGATGGTTCTGCTGTTGCTTCGGCAACAGTTAGTGGAGGAACTTATGCCTTTAACCCGGCACCAACAGATGGGGCAACGATAAATGGTTCTACTGGTGCGATCAGCAATGCGACAGATGGCTCAAGCTATACCGTTGAATATACAACGCCTGGTAGCGCAACAACTTGTGCTGCTACAAGCTCGATTACTGTTTCAACTTTAGCATTAGAAGATGCGGCCTTCAGTATTGCGGATTTTTGTGCAGCGGATGGTTCTGCTGGAGCTGCCGCTACAGTAAGTGGTGGTACTTATGTATTTAATCCAGTTCCTACAGATGGGGCAACTATAAATGGTTCTACTGGTGCGATCAGCAATGCGACAGATGGCTCAAGTTATACCGTTGAGTATACTACTCCGGGTAGTGCAACTGCATGTTCAAATAGTTCGACATTTACAGTTAGCACTTTAGCAGCAGAAGATCCCACTTTTAGTATAGCGGACTTCTGTGCAGCAGATGGCTCTGCCGCTGCTACTGCAACAGTAAGTGGAGGTACATATGCCTTTAATCCAGCACCAACAGATGGAGCTACTATAAATGGTTCTACTGGTGCGATCAGCAATGCGACAGATGGCTCAAGTTATACCGTTGAGTATACAACTCCAGGTAGTGGAACGACTTGCGCAGCTTCAACAACAATTACGGTTTCTACTTTGGCATTAGAAGATGCGACTTTCAGCATAGCAGATTTCTGTGCTGCGGATGGATCGGCTGCCGCGACAGCGACCGTTAGCGGGGGCACGTACACCTTTAACCCTGCGCCAACAGATGGGGCAACTATAAATGGTTCTACTGGTGCGATCAGCAATGCGACAGATGGCTCAAGTTATACCGTTGAGTATACAACTCCCGGAACAGGAACAACATGCTCAAATAGTTCTACATTCTCCGTATCAACTTTGCCATTAGAAGATGCGACCTTCAGTATAGCTGACTTCTGTGCGGCGGATGGATCCGCTGCGGCATCAGCGACTGTAAGTGGCGGTACTTATGCCTTTAATCCTGCCCCGACAGATGGGGCAACAATTAGTGGTTCAACGGGAGCGATCAGTAATGCGACAGATGGCTCCAGCTATACTGTTGAATATACAACCCCAGGTAGTGGTACTGCTTGTACAGAAAGCAGTACAATCACAGTTGAAGCATTGCCATTAGAAGATGCGACATTTAGTATAGCTGATTTCTGTGCGGCAGATGGCTCTGCTGGAGCTGTTGCAACCGTTAGTGGCGGTACTTATGCCTTTAATCCTGCGCCAACAGACGGAGCAACAATTAGTAGCTCAACAGGAGCGATCAGTAATGCGACAGATGGCTCCAATTATACAGTTGAGTATACTACGCCTGGAAGTGCAACAGCTTGTGCTACTTCTTCGACTTTCACAGTGAGTACTTTAGCTGCTGAAGATCCAACATTCAGTATAGCCGATTTCTGTGCTGCTGATGGTTCAGCTGCAGCGAGTGCGACGGTAAGCGGAGGTACCTATGCCTTTAATCCTGCGCCAACAGATGGGGCAACAATTAGTGGTTCAACGGGAGCGATCAGTAATGCTACAGATGGCGCAAGCTATACGGTAGAATATACTACTCCAGGAAGCGGAACAACTTGTGCTGCTGCTACAACTATAACGGTATCAACTTTGCCCTTAGAGGATACTACTTTTAGTATAGCTGATTTCTGTGCGGCGGATGGTTCCGCTGCGGCATCAGCGACTGTCAGTGGTGGTACATATGCCTTTAATCCTGCGCCAACAGATGGGGCGACTATAAATGGCTCAACGGGAGCGATCAGCAATGCTACGGATGGCACGAATTATACAGTTGAGTACA
>JAHDGT010000035.1:0-11836 GCA_020631675.1 Bacteroidota bacterium | reverse complement strand
TCAACGGGAGCGATCAGCAATGCTACGGATGGCACGAATTATACAGTTGAGTACACAACGCCTGGTAGTGGTACTGCCTGTTCGGACTCGGGTACCTTTACTGTTAACACATTGCCATTAGAAGATGCCAGTTTCACGATTCCTGATTTTTGTGCTTCAGGAGGTTCTGCGGCAGCGACTGCTACAATAAGTGGAGGTACTTATGTCTTTAACCCAGTACCTACAGATGGAGCAACGATCAATCCTGCAACAGGACAGATCACTAATGCTGTTTCTGGGACTAATTATACTGTAGAATATACAACAAGCGGTACAGGTACGGCTTGTGCGAATAGTGCTACTTATACCGTTTTAGCACAAGATGAACCTACGGCAAATACCGCAGCTGCTGAATTATGTGCGGATCTAACAACAGATGATGCTTCATTTAACTTAACGAGTTTGGAGTCAGCTGTTACTGGTGGTGCAGCTACGGTAACAGTAAATTGGTATAGTGATGCGGCTGGAGCAACTGCTATTAGCTCTCCCTATACAGTAAATACTGCCGATAGTCCGTTTTCCGTATATGCGGAAGTAGAAGATGCGAATAATTGCTTATCCAGTTTAGTGGAAGTAGTACTCACTGCTTATGAAGCCGTAGAGGCGGGAACACCGACTGCTCCTCCAACGATTTGTGGTGAAACGGGTGCCGCTGTTGTAAATCTATTCGATCAGTTAACAGGAGAAGATGGAACAGGTACATGGACAGAGACTTCTTCAACGACTTCAACAGGAGGTGCATTTAATGCAGCAGGAGGAACCTTTGACCCAAGTGGGCAATCAGCGGGTACTTATACCTTCCAATATGACGTTTTACCAAGTCCGGTCACTTCAACTTGTCCGCCGGATCAAGCGACTGTTAGCATAACGGTTGAAGAACCTCCAGTGGCAACTGTTACGCCTAGTGCCACGGTTTGTAATCTTTCCGCAGCACCGGGAGGCTCATTGCTCAACTTGAGTGACTTGGTAACAAGTGGGTCAGGAACTTGGGTAGATACAGATGGGACAGGTGTTTCACTTGGTGATCCTACTTCAGTTGATTTTAATGGTATCGCACCAGCTACTTATACTTTTACATTTGTAGTGAGTAATGGGGCAGGAGCGAGCTGTGCGGATGCGACCTACGCAGTAGCGATCACAGTACAAAATTGTGCTTGTCCGGACACCTCAACCAATCCAACAGGCGACCTTTGTAATGATGGAGGCACGCTTGATTTAAATACACTTCTGAATGCGACCACTGAACCAGGTTCGTGGGCAATAACAGGAACGCCAGCAGGAACAAGTCCGGCTACGCTAGCAGGAACGACATTCAATGCGACAAGTGCGGATGCGGGTAGTTATTTTGTGACTTATACATTAGATAGTGCGCCTTTAGTGGGCTGCCCGGATTCTTCAGTTCAAGAAATTATTGTACAAGAACAGCAAACAGCAGGTGCTAATAACGCTGCTACAGCTTGTTCCGATGATTTAACGGCTATTGACTTGAGTAGTTTATTAAGTGGTGCTGATACAGGTGGCGCATGGTCTGTTTCCGCAACTAGTCCTAATGCACCGGGTACGAATTTCAATGCTACAGGAGCTACTTTCTTGCCTGATGGAATGGCAGCTGGTAGCTATGTTTTTGAATATACCTTAACAGGTACCACGCCATGTGTGGATGATGTTGCCACATTTACGATAGATGTCACTGAACTGGATGCGGATGCGGGTTCAACCGCTGAGTTAAGCTGTAGTGCTACAAGTCTTAACTTAAGTGGTGGTACCACATTTGTTGGTGGTACGTACCAATGGACGACTACTGATGGTAGTATTGTTTCCGGTGGTACCAGCCTAACACCAACAGTTGATGCGGCCGGTACTTATACCTTAACAGTAACAGATCCATTGACTTCCTGTACGGCTTCAGCGGATGTGACGATCACACAAAATGCGGATGTGCCAACAGTGTCGGTTGCTCCACCAGTAGATTTGACTTGTGCCACATTGGATCAAACTTTAACGGCTTCCGTCACATCTACCTCGTCTAACTTAACTTATACTTGGACAGCAAGTGGAGGTGGAAATATTGTTTCTGGAAACGGTACTACGGCTATTCTTGTAGATGAACCGGGTAGCTATACTTTAGTAGTAACGGATAATGATTCTGGTTGTGATGCTAGTCCAGTTGTAGTGACAGTTAATGAGAATACAACATTGCCAACTGTAAATGCGGGTGCTCCAGCCGATTTAACTTGTTCTGCAACAACGCTTAGTTTATCCGCTTCCGGAGATACTGGTACGGATTATTCTTTGTCATGGACAGCAAGTGGAGGTGGAAATATTGTAGTAGATGGAAATGAAAATACTTTAACACCAACTATAGATGCTGCGGGTACTTATACTTTGACCATTACGAATACCGCTACTGGCTGTGAAGATATGGCGAGTGTGACCATTGGCGAGAATAATACACTGCCGAGTGTTGATGCGGGTTCGCCGGCTACTTTAACTTGTGGAGTGACAACATTAACTCTAACCGCAACAGCGGATAGTGGGTCTGATATTAGCTATGCATGGACAACTCCTGATGGAAATATTGTCATAGATGGAAATGAGAATACTTTGACACCTACCATTGATGCTGCGGGTACTTACACTTTGACGGTTACTAACTCTACAACAGGATGTAGTGACACGGATACGGTCGTGATTTCTCAAGATGCGGATTTACCTGCTGCGAATGCAGGAGGACCTTTGAGTTTAGACTGTAATAATACAAGTTTAACGATCAGTGGTACCGGTGATAGTGGAGTGGATATAACGTATCAGTGGACGACTACAGATGGTAATATCGTATCTGGAGACAATACCTTGACACCAACAATTGATGAACCTGGCACCTATACCTTAACGGTAACCAATACCGGTTCTACTTGTGATGCGACTTCTTCGGTTACAATTAGTGATAATAGTACTTTACCAACTGTTAATGCTGGAACCGCAGCTGACTTAACTTGTGCAGCTACAACACTAAGCTTAGCAGGTAGCGGAGATACAGGAGCTGATTATTCCATCTCCTGGACAACGGCGGATGGTAATATTGTGGTAGATGGCAATGAGAATACCTTAACACCAACAGTTGATGCCGCAGGTACCTATACCTTGACGATTACGAATACAGTAACGGGTTGTGAAGATTTTGCGACTGTTACCATTGGTCAGAATAATTCCTTACCAAGTGTTGATGCGGGTTCACCTGCTACGCTAACTTGCGGTGTCACTACACTTAGCTTGTCAGCAACGGCGGATAGTGGCTCCGATATTAGTTATGCTTGGACAACTCCAGATGGTAATATCGTCATTGACGGTAATGAAAACACCTTAACACCGACTATTGACGCTGCAGGTACTTACACATTGACCGTTACGAATGCTAGCAATGGTTGTTCTGATTCCGCAACGGTTGTCATTTCTCAAGATGCGGCAATACCAGCTGCGGATGCGGGAGGACCTGCTGATTTAGACTGTAATAATACAACGCTTGTACTTGCAGGAACTGGAGATAGTGGTATGGATATTACTTATTCATGGACGACTACTGACGGTAATATAGTTTCAGGTGGGAATACTTTAACACCTACTATTGATGCTGCAGGTACTTATACATTGACAGTTACTAATACGGCTTCATCTTGTGATGCTACTGCTATGGTGACCATTGGTGATAATAGTGTGTTACCATCTGTTGATGCGGGTATTCCTGTTCAATTGGATTGTAACAATACCAGTTTAAGTTTATCCGCAAGCGGTGATACAGGCACGGATTATTCATTGGCTTGGACTACGCCTGATGGTAATATTGTCATTGATGGCAATGAGAACAGTTTGACACCTACAGTGGATGCTGCGGGTGCTTATACCTTAACCATTACCAATACGGTTACTGGCTGTGAAGACCAAGCAACAGTAAACGTTAGCGAAGACTTGACTTTACCTAATGTCGACGCAGGTGCTCCCCAGACCCTTACTTGTTTAACGACAACATTGAGTTTAAGTGGTAGTGGAGATGTTGGAGCAGGATTTAGCCTCAGTTGGTCAGCAAGTGGCGGAGGTAATATTTTGATTGATGGCAATGAAAATAGCCTAACGCCAAATATTGATGCAGCAGGTACGTATACCCTAACCATCACCAATGATGCTACAGGCTGTTCGGATAGTGCTGATGTTGTAGTCAGTCAGGATGCAGGTTTACCGAATGTAAATGCAGGAACTGCTGGAGACATTACTTGTACGGTATCTACACTCACTTTGAGTGGTAGTACTACTTCAACAGGCAACTTAACATTCTTGTGGACAACAGCTGATGGTAATATCGTTTCGGATGAGACAACACTTACACCGACCGTTGATCAGCCGGGTACTTATACCTTAACCATCACAAATACGGATACCGATTGTGCGGCCAATGCGGCAGTTGTTGTTGGTGATGCTACTACACCGCCTATAGTGAATGCAGGTGCAGGTGCATCGGTTACTTGTGATGTTTCTGAAGTGACATTAGCGGGTTCTAACCCCGGAACCGGATCTTATACTTTCTCTTGGTCAACTGCGGATGGCAATATTTTATCTGGGGATGACACACTAACGCCAACTGTTGACGCAGCGGGTACTTATACATTGACTATCACAGACAATGATACTGGTTGTTCTGATACAGATGATGTAGTGGTGATCGCTGATAATGTATTACCTATAGTTGGTGCTGGTTCTACAGTGGACTTGAACTGTAGCACTACTTCTGCTTCTTTAAATGGTTCTTCTTCTATTTCTATTGGAGCTACATATACTTGGACGACCCCTGATGGCAATATTGTTTTAGATGGCAATGAGAATACATTAACACCAACAGTTGATGCTGCTGGTACTTATACCTTAACGGTTTTAAATACAGCGACGGGCTGTAGCGATAGTGCTGATGTTACTGTTAATATGGATGCTGCATTACCAAATGTGGATGCAGGGACTGCAAGTACGATCAGCTGTGATGTTTCTTCATTCAGCTTATCTGGATCAACTACAGAAACTGGAAATATTAGTATTCTTTGGACGACAGCTGATGGTAATATTGTAGGTGGTGAAACTACTTTAGCGCCTGTTGTGAATGCGGCGGGGACTTATACCTTAACCATTACCAATGATGACAATGGCTGTTCTGATTCAAGTGAGGTGACTGTTGCGGCAAGTACGGATGTGCCAACTGTTGAAGCAGGTACAGGAGGTCAAATCAACTGTACAGTAACAGAATTGACGCTTGACGGTATAGGGTCTTCCACAGGTGCGGATTATGAATATTCTTGGGCAGGTCCAGGTGTGGTAATAGATGGAAATGAAGCAACACTAACTCCTACGGTTAATGCGCCAGGTATCTATACGCTAACGGTTACCAATACCACTAATGGTTGCTTTGATACAGATGATGTGGAAGTCACTCAAGATGGCTCACTTCCCAATATTGATGCAGGCTTAGATGCTGCTTTAACTTGTACGAATACGGTAATAGATGTTACCGCAAGTACAACAACTACGGGCAGTTTAAGTTACGAATGGACGACAGCGGATGGAAACATCATTGGTGCGACAGATGGCTTAATGATTCAAGTTGATGCAGCTGGTACTTATACCATCACGATCACCAATAATGATACGGGATGCGCGTCTTCGGATGCGGTCGTGATTGCTAGTGACGATGTATTACCGAATGTTAATGCGGGTGGTGATGAAACCATAGATTGTATCAATACTTCTCTTGCTTTAAGTGGATTCACAACCGATACTGGTAACCTGAGTTTTGAGTGGACCACAGGAGATGGAAATATTGTATCTGATGCTACGACTTTAACACCAACTATTGATGCTGCTGGATCTTACATCTTAACAATCACTAATAATGATAACGGCTGCTCGAATACGGATGATATCGTTGTTACACTTGATGCGGATCTACCAGCAGTTGATGCGGGCGCGGACTTCTCTTTGAGTTGTGCGACCCCACAGGCGCAACTGGCTGGTGTTTCTACTATAACAGGAATCACTATTCTTTGGACAACTACAGATGGAAACATTGTATCTGGTGAAACGACCTTAACACCAACGATAGATGCGGGTGGTACTTATACTTTAACGATCACGGATAACTTGAATGGTTGCTCGGATTCTGATCAAGTAACAGTGGGCTTTGACGCCGCATTACCAGTCGTTGATATTGCCTTCCCAGCATTCCTAACTTGTACGGATTCGGAAGTCACATTAGTTGGTTCAAGCACAACAACAGGAAGCTTGTTATTTGAATGGACAACCACTGATGGTAGTATAGTTTCGGGTGCGGATACTGCTACTCCTATAGTAGATGCTACAGGTACGTATACGCTAAGTATTACGAATACGGATAATGGTTGTAGCGATTCGGAATCAGTTACAGTATTAGAAAACGTTACACCACCTGATATAAATGCAGGTTTAGATGCAGTGATTACTTGTTCTGAAGGTGAAATTGACTTATTTGGTTTTACAGGAGCAACTGGAGATATCACTTTCGAGTGGACCACATTTGATGGAAATATCGTTTCTGGAGCGAATACTTTGACGCCTGCTGTTGATGCGATCGGTACTTATACCTTGACGATCACCGATAATGATACCGGATGTACGAATGCGGATGCTATGCAGGTTACTGCTGACTTTGACCTACCTGCTGTAGAAGCTGGTACAGGCGGACAAATCACTTGTGTGACCAGCTCTTTGACCTTAGATGGTGCAGGCTCAGCCACCGGTTCGGACATCATCTACGTATGGGATGGACCAAGTGTCGTCTCAGGTACGAATACCCTTACACCTACTGTTGATGCTCCTGGTATGTACACTTTAACGGTTACTAATTTAGCAAATGGTTGTAGTGATTCCGATGATGTTGAAGTAACACAAGATGGTTCTCTACCTGATGTGGAAGCTGGTGCGGATCAAGCGATCACTTGCGATACCCCAACTATAACGATCAATGGTTCTACTACTTCTACGGGTGATTTAGTGTTTGAGTGGACAACTGCTGATGGTAATATTCTGACGGCAGCGGATGCTTTAAGTATTGACGTGGATCAGGCGGGTAGTTATACTTTAACGATCACAAATAATACTACGGGTTGTGTGAGCGCGGATGCGGTGACTATAACAGGTGATGCGACGCAACCTACTGTTAGTGCAGGGGCTGATTTCACCTTGACTTGTGATGCGCCTACTGCTAACTTGAATGGGTCTACAACGGCAACGGGAGATCTGACCATCTCTTGGACGACTGCTGATGGTAACATCACTTCGGGTGATGATACCCTTACACCTGAAGTGGATGCAGCTGGTACTTACGTCTTGACCGTAACGAACAATACGACTAATTGTACTAATACGGATGAGATTACTGTTTCCGCAGCTTTAGATCTGCCGAATGTGGATGTGGGTACAGCTACTTTGATCAACTGCGATCAAGAACAATTGATCTTGAGTGGAAGCACAACAAGTACAGGGGATCTGACCATTGAATGGACGACCGCTGATGGGAACATCTTATCTGGTGCGACCTCTTTAACACCAACCATTGATGCGGGTGGTTCCTATACACTGACCATTACGGATAATACCAGTGGCTGCTCTAATAGTGATGTGCTTGTCGTAAATCAAGATTTCACCACCCCGGATGCTAATGCAGGCACTGACGGATTATTAACTTGTGTAACAACAGAGTTAGTTTTATCGGGTTCTACGACGGATGCGACAGATGTAACGATAGAATGGACTAGTACTGATGGTAATATCGCCAGTGGTGGTGATTCGCTTACACCTACGGTCAATGCGCCAGGGACTTATACCATCACCATTACGAATAACACAAGTGGCTGCTCAGCAAGTGATGAGGTATTCATTGATTCTGATGGCTCACTTCCTACCGTTGATGCGGGTGCGGATGTTTCTTTAGACTGTAATAATTTATCTGTTGACCTATCTGGCTCAAGTTCAAGCACAGGTACATTGAGTTATCACTGGACTACATTAGATGGAGTGATCATTGGTGATGCTTTCTCAACGGATATTAGCGCAAGTGTTGCGGGAACCTATACGCTTACTGTAACCAACGAAGATACCGGCTGTAGTAATAGTGATGGTTTGGTTGTAAGTGAAGATTTTACCGCACCAGACCTTGTTCTTTCTCCTGCTGCTACAATAACTTGTACCGCTACAGAAATCGAATTAACAGCCATCACTACTTCTACTGCGGATGTAGGTATTCTCTGGACAAGCGCGGACGGTACAATTCTTAGCGGTGCGGATTCTTTCACACCTACGGTTTCAAGTGCGGGTACTTATACGGCTACTTTAACAAACAACGATAATTCCTGTGCTACAACAGAAGAGGTAATCGTAACAGCGAATACAACGACTCCGAATGCGGATGCTGGAGCAGATGCGGATCTGACTTGTGAAGTAACAGAGCTAACGCTTACTGCCGACGATTCTGATACCGGACCTGAATTCGAGTACAGTTGGGCTGGCCCTGGTGTGGTTGCTGATGGCAATGAGGAAACTTTAAATCCTACGATCAACCTCCCTGGTATTTACACCTTAACTGTTACCAATACTGTAAACGGTTGTACAAATACGGATGAAGTGGAAGTGGGACAGAATGGCGATCTGCCGAATGTGGATGCGGGTACGGACGCAACGATCACTTGTAATGATCCAACAATTGTATTATCTGGTTCAAGCACGACTACCGGTGTCTTGACTTACCAATGGACAACTGCTGATGGTTTCATCACTGCTGATGCGACCACCTTAACCCCAACGGTGAACGCCGCGGGTACTTATACGCTGACGATCTCCAACCCACTTAATGGTTGCTCTGCTAGCGATAATGTAGTGGTGACGGATGATTCTGCAGCACCAGATATCAATGCTGGTACGGATGATGTATTGACTTGCTTGGCAGATGAATTGACACTTTCTGCTACAAGTCCAAGCACCGCTGACTTAAGCTATGCTTGGACAACTGCGGATGGCAACATCTTATCCGATGCCGATACGGCAACACCAACTATTGATGCGGCGGGTACATATACGCTGACCATCACTAATAATGATAACGGCTGTACTTCAACCGATGATGTCGTCATTACGGATGATAGCGACCTCCCTAATGTGGAAGCGGGTGCTGATGGAGTATTGACTTGTACTTCTCCAACACTAGTACTTGGAGGGGCTACAACTTCTACTGGTGATCTGAGTTTTGAATGGACGACTGCCGATGGAAGCATCGCTAGTGATGCGACTACTTTAGCACCTACCATCAATAGTGCAGGTACTTATACCTTAACCATTACCAATAACACCAACGGTTGTACGGATTCTGATACCGTTACCATTACGGATGACGGTTCCTTACCGAATGTGGATGCAGGCGATGATGCTGCCTTAAATTGTACGACCAGCACAATTGTGTTAGCAGGGTCTACAACAGAAACAGGTGATATAGCTATTGCTTGGACAACCGCTGATGGTAATATCGTTTCGGGAGATGATTCCTTGACACCTACTGTTGATGCAGCTGGTACTTATACCTTGACCATCACCAATAATGATTCTGGTTGTGATGCCCAAAGTTCAGTGGTCATTACCGATGATCAAGCACTTCCTAATGTAGAGGCAGGTGTAGATGCCGCGCTGGATTGTGCGAATACTTCTATTGTATTAGCGGGTTCAAGTACAACTACAGGAACTTTAAGCTTTGAGTGGACAACCGCTGATGGTAATATCGTTTCAGATGCGACCACTTTAACGCCAACGGTTGATGCAGCGGGTACCTATACACTTACCATTACCAATAGCGATAATGGTTGTTCTGATTCTGCTACGGTAACCATCACAGATGATAGCGACCTGCCTAATGTGAATGCTGGAACTGCTGCTGATATAGATTGTGTCAACAGCACAGTTGTTCTTTCTGGATCCTCTACTACAACTGGAGATCTAAGCTTTGAGTGGACAACCGCTGATGGTAATATCGTTTCTGATGGAACGACCTTAACACCAACCGTTGATGCCGCAGGTACTTATGTACTGACCATCACTAATAATGATAATGGCTGCTCTGATAGTGCTTCTGTCGTCATTGAAGAGTTCATCGATCAACCAACTGTTGATGCGGGTGTTGATGGTGATGTGGCTTGTGAAACACCTATTGTCTTAGCGGGTGCTACAACTACGACCGGCGACTTGAGTTTTGAGTGGACAACCGCTGACGGTAATATCGTTTCAGATGCGACTACTTTAACACCAACTGTTGATGCAGCGGGTACATACGTGCTAACCATCACCAACAATGATAATGGTTGTACCAATACGGATGAAGTGGTATTTGGAAGCATTGATGGACCTAATGCGGGTGATGACAATAGTGCTGATGCATGTAATACAGAAGCCTTACCTTTGGATCTGAACACCTTGCTCTCTGCGGATGCAGAAACAGGTGGTAGCTGGTCAATTTTATCAGGTACGGCAGATGCTGGCGCATTTGATGCCGCAACAGGAAGTTTCAACAGCTTCGAGCATACTTTAGGAAACATTGTATTCGCCTATACTTTAGCCGGAACAGCACCTTGCCCAGATGATGTAGCCGAATTCAGTATCGATGTGATTGATTGTGTGAGCTGTGTAGAACCAGCCGACCCTACGATCACAGTTGGCGATCTGATCGTTTGTGCGGAGGAGGTGAACACTACGGCATTTGAAGTAATTGTAGAAGCTACAGCGGTCGCGAACTGGTACGATGCACCAATTGCTGGTAACCTATTGGCTACAGGCAATACTTTCGTAGCAACTCAAGCGGGTACTTACTACGTACAAGCCGCCAATATAGATGATCCAACTTGTGTCAGTGAAATAGTTTCGGTAACGCTTACTGAAGATCAAGTGACCGTCATCGCTACGGCTACACCTACTGCTGTCCAAGCAGGACAAGATGTGACTTTAAGTGCGAATGCGAATGCACTATTGGGTACTATATTCAGCTACGAATGGTATGATGAAAATGGTGATCTGATCGGCGATCAAGCAAATGCCAATGTTCAGCCACAGACCCAAACTACTTATACCGTGGTCGCTACAGATGAATACGGTTGTACTGTTTCGACAGATGTTACCATCACGGTCCTTCAACCTAATGTAGTTATTGTTCCAAATGCCTTCAGCCCGAATGGCGATGGTGTGAATGATATCTTCCAACCGGTTGGCGCCAATGTGGTACACTTTGAACTCAGCATCTGGAACCGCTGGGGGCAAGAACTCTACCACGTCCGCGACGCCAATCCAGGTGACACCGCTTGGGATGGCACTTTCAAAGGCATCGATCAAGAAGTAAGCGTCTACGTCTACTACCTACGTGTACTATACAGCGACGGTACTGAAGAAATGGTCAAAGGAAACGTTTCCTTAGTCAGATAATTCCCATTGATTGATTGTAAAGGCGATAAGAGGAGATAATTCTCATCTTATCGCCTTTTTTATTTTTATTCATCATGCTGCGTACCCGCAATAAAAGCCTGCGCTAGTTTACTAAGACAATCGATGTCGAGCAGAAAGTCTAACGTCTCGAGTCTCGAGTCTCATGTCTCGGGTCTATAAAAGCGCAAGCTTTTACTGCGGGTACCGGGCTATCCATTCCAATTCGGGTGCTGTTCGCTGCTTCGCTGGCAGGCATAAAAATGGCTACCTC
>JAHDGT010000524.1 GCA_020631675.1 Bacteroidota bacterium | reverse complement strand
TTTATGCCTGCCAAACAGCAGCAGGCAAGTGGTGAATTTTAACGGAAAGCCCGGTACCCGCAGTGAAAGCTGGCGCTTTCTTAGACTCGAGACACGAGATATGAGACGTGAGACTTTCGTGCAGTGCGCCGAAAATTGTCCCAGCTGGTAGCTCCAGCTTTTATTGCGGGTATGTGCCCAGAAGATCAGTCAGATCGTCGGTGATAAATGCTTTGTGTTGATTAGTGGGGGCTTGCTGATTAATTACGCCTATAAATGTGTAGATTTACAATTCATGTTGTCCCCGATTTTTCAATCCAATACTTTATTGCTTTTCAAATGAAGAAGCTGAACTACTTTGCGCTCTTTAGTAGCCTTTTATTTACATTGTTTTATAGCTCTAATGCCTTTGCGGGTGGATTTGTCATGATGGGTGCGGACTCTACTTATTGGCGTCCGGCGGATCAGGTGATGAGTTATGCGAGGGAATTTCCTGAGGATTTCAGTCCGTTTCAAGTGCAGCTGACCAGTGAGGAAGCTTATGTGAAGATCGTGAATGGTCGAGCATCTGTAGAGATCAAGCAGCAGTTTTACTATATGGGGAGAGATAGTGTGAATGCCTATTTCATACTGCCGGTGCCCAAAGACGAGCAGTTTGATGATCTGACCATAGTGGTAGATGAGACGAAGCAGTTTTCTAAGTTTTACGACCATAACAAATCGTATTATACTTGGTCTGACTTGGTGAAGCGAACGGGTGACCCTACTTACTGGAGATATAGTGATCAGGCTTTTCACAGTGTGGCGTTTTACAATATGCCTCCGGGCGCGAATATGACGGTGACGACGATCTACAGTCAGAAATTGCGTACGGTGAATGGGAAAAGTACATTCACTTATCCTTGTTCTGGTCAGCAATATGCGATCAGTAAGATCAGGAATTTTGAGTTCGAGCTGGAGATCAATAGTGAGAATCAGATCAAAAACGTGTATACCCCCAATAAGGAATTGGTTTTACAAGCGGATGAGGAAAAGGGTTTGCTGGGTACTTTGGTGAAGCAGAATGGCAAGATGCAGGAGGACATCAGCATTCAGTTTAACACGAGTGAGGATTTAGTGGGCTATAATCTATTAGCCTATAAGGAGCCGGGCAAGAAAGATGGTCGATTCATTTTGTCTTTTGATGCGGGTGTGGGTAAACGTCCGGAAGTAGTGAACAAGCATTTCACTTTCTTGATCGACGCATCAGCGGGGATGAGTGGGGATTTAGCGGCTACTAAGAAGGCTGTGGTGAAATGTTTGGAGCAGTTGGATGCGAAAGATCAGTTCAATGTGATCACTTTTAATGAAGAAACGAAATCTGCCTTTTTGGAGTTGATGCCTGCCTCGGCGGGGAATATCTCTACGGCGAAGACTTTTGTGAATGGCATTTCCGCTAGTGGGGGCTGTAATTTGGAGTATGGTATTAAGCGAGCCTTGGCTCCGCCGGAATTCAAGGAAAATCCATTTATGGTGTTTTTGATCAGCGGTAGTGATATTACGGCCGGCACTAAGGATCATGGTGATATTATTAGTGCGATCGAAAAGGCATCTGCTAAGCATAGGTACATCTACCCTATTGGGGTGAATTCGACTTGTAATACGCATGTGCTGGGTAAGATGGCGAAGGCTACTCGTGGTTTCAGTAGGTATGTGAGCGAGGGGAATGTGGAACAGGCTATTGTCAGTTTTTACGAGGAGATCGGGACACCGATCTTCAATAATATGCAGATGTACTTTACGAATGATTTCAGCATACCGGTAAGTCATCCGAGCGCGTTTGATCGTTTGATGTTCCAGGGTAAGCCGATGGTGATCTCTGGTAAGTATAGAGCGGGTGGTATGGCGAAGGTGGCTTTGACGGGTAATGTGAACGGGGAGTTGAAGCGTTTTGATTATGAGATCCCGTTTCCTGATGTAGCGACTTTGGATCCTTTGATCCCTAAGTTGTGCGCGAGCAGAGAGATGGGCTACATTTTGAATCAGATCCGTTTGGAGGGAGATTTCGGGGATGACTTAGCGGACCAGGTCTATGACTTAGCGGAGGACTATAAATTGATCAATCAGTATTCTGTACATGTGCTTTTTGAGGATTTCCAGTATATGAGCGCGAAGGAGAAAGCGGAGATGCCGGATGTTTTCCAAGGGGATAATGATTTTAGTACGGAGTATGAAGGTTTGACCACTGCTACGGGTAAGCAGAGCATCGTTGCTGCTAATGATGTGATCGAGTTGATGAGTATGACGAGTGTGGAAGATATTAGCAAACCACAGGCGCGTATGGGGGTGTCGAATAGTAGTGCTTCAAAAGGTGGTTCGGCTGCTGGGAAAGGTGTGAAACGTGGCGGTTGTATTTCTTTATCGGGCAGATCTATTTGTAAAGAAGGAGATGTTTGGGTGGATTCTATGAGCAAGTATGAGAAGGGCAGTGCGGAGCGTATCGCTTTTGGTAGTGCGGCTTATTATTCTCTGGTGCAGAACAATAGAGATATCGCACCTATTATTTGCTTGGGCAAGTTGGTGAAGTTCGTGGAGGATGGTAGTATTTATGAGGTGTATGAGGAAGAGGTGAAGGAGGAGGAAGAGTAATCAAATATTAATAGTACACTTACAGGTGGTGATTGGGGCATATCTTACCCACTCACCACCTTTTTTATAAAACACTATTTGAGTAATGTATGTCACTTGTATTTTCCTAGTAAACCATAACTAAATCTTTATCAAATATTTCTCTTTAAAAGACAAGTCTCATTAAACAATACCCTCTTTGTTACGCTATTCCACAAATGGAAATCAAAAACATA
>JAHDGT010000523.1 GCA_020631675.1 Bacteroidota bacterium | reverse complement strand
GCCCAGCCTGCCAAGGAACCCACAGGCGGCGTGCTTATTTTAGTGGATAGCCCGGCCCTGTGCTGCATTTGACCCGTTTTCATTCACGAAAAAGTTTGGTGCAGCACAGGGCGCGCCATTATTAATTTACTCACTCGATCACTCATTAACGAAGAAGGGTATTGCTAAAATGGGCTTCGGATCTGAGCGCTTTGTTCTTGGGTTTTCATATAGTTTTAAGAAGTATACACCTGGCACTAATTGAGCGGCCAAATTGACTTCATAAATGCTTTTTTGTTGCTGATTTAAAAGACCATTTATGCATACTTGTCCATTAGCGGTATATAGTTGGTAAGTGTAAGTGTGCATCTGGTTTCCGAGCAACTGATGTTGATCCAGGATGAGTAACGACCGACTTTCTCGACTGTGATGAACGCTTATGTCTTCTGCGTTCAGGAGGGGAGCGGTGAGTGATTCATTATAGAGATAGTCGACCGTATAGGGGGTACTTTTTAAAGTCAGTTCAGGGTAGTTTTCATTGGTGATTTTACAGAAGAAAGTACCTGTCTCATCGGGCTGGAAGGTATTGTTCGAGGCTGAAGTATGTAAAGGGGTAATGGTATCTGTTATGCTGTACCATTCATAGAAATTCTGTTCTTGTCCGTCTGGAAGTACGGATAAAGTGCTTACTTCTGCTACTAGAAATTCGTATACCGGAACTTCTTGTTGCGGGTAGTATATAAATGGCTCGATATTGTACCATTCATAATACCACTCATCGTACTCGCTGTATAGATCTAAAGAATCGAAATTTTCTTCTAAATCTTTAAATACGAACTTATTATTCGCTAAACTAAAAGGTGCAAAATGAGCTCTATCTAAGTTCGGAATACTGCCACTCAGCTGATTATCATTGAAGAGTAATTTGCGACAACCGCTCTCTTCTAATGCTGGTAAGGGACCTGTCAATTGATTATGGCTTACATCGATGTAGAAGTATGGTGTAGGCGTATTGTAGTTCGGGATTTCACCTGTGAAGGCGTTGTGGGCGGCTTCAATGTTTTGAATAGGACTATTGGGGAGTGAAGGTAGAGCACCACTAAAATTATTGTTAGATAAATTGAGCGTTTTCAAGGAGGTTAAGGTCTCTAATTCAGGGAAACCTCCTTCTAATTCGTTGTTATTAAGATAGATGTTTTCTAGTAGTGGTGTAGAACTGAAGTCATGTGCGTTGCCTTCAATCTGGTTGTGGTTTAACCTTAGATCCCTTAATAGACTTGCGTTTTCAAAAGTGGGCAGTTCTCCATCAATGTTATTGTTGTTCAAATGAAGAATCTGCAGTAAGGGAGGAGCTAAGAAATCTGTTAAAAGACCACTTATTTGATTTTCATGTAGGTATAGGTATTCCAATAATGATAGATGGTCGTAATTGGGTAATTCGCCGATCAACTCATTCTTTCCCATATTGATATGGGTTAGCTGCTCGTTCTCTAATAGGAGCGGAACCGTATCGGCTATTGCATTATCATTAAGCAAGAGTTCCTCCAGTGATATGAACTCGCTTAAATCAGGTAATTCACCAATGAACTCATTTTCGGAAAGATTGAGATATGTTAGATTTTGCCACTCTTGCGGAAGTTGTAGGGTGTCTGATAGTTGATTGAAGTGTAGGTCCAGATATTGAAGTTGATCGCTTATGGCGAAATTACTGAGGTCTCCATTCAGTAAATTATGAGAAAGGTTGATTCGTTCAATATCGGGTGCTAATATTTTTCCATTTATCGTACCTGAAAGTTCAGAAAAGGGCATGGCGAAATCTTTCAGCATGGGAGCGTTGAAAACAGGCAATTCATCTTCAAGCGCATTTGTCGCCATGAAGAAAGTCTGTAAAACCGGAAAGTGCAGACTATCAGGTAAAGGGTCGTAAGCGGTGAATTGTATATCATACAAATTAATATCAGTCACGCCACATAGAAGCGTTTGGTCTACTGTTATGCCGGGCCACTCAGACATGGGTTTAGCTAAATAAGAAATGTCTGTTAAGCCGATTGGTAGAACGTCTGCGATACCCTCATTAGTTGAATACTTAAGGAATTTCAATACCTCAAGTGAGTCTTTGATCAGTCGCATAGCACAGCTTTGGCTGGGTATGGAACTAAGCACTAAGTTATGATGGGGGTTGTTATCAAGCGTGATCAGAGAATTGCTTATTTCGCAGAAATACGATCCGCTCATGCTGGGAGTGAATGTGCTATCTGCCTCAGCGGTATATACAATGGTGGTCGGGTCGTCTGCATTGTACCAATGGTAAGTGTTGTTGGCGACATCACCTGCTTCTACATATAAAGTCGCTCCATCAGGCGTGTTATAGGTGGGTATTTTGCGCTGGGGGGCATATATAAAACAATCATCACCAGGACAATCGTCCATCAATGCCATATAGGCTTCGTGACTGTTTTTCAGGTCCTGAAAGTTGAGTCGATTGTGACTGATGTTGACTCGTTTGAGTTGAGGTGTCGCGCTAAGCATCTCCACTTCATCGTAAATGATATTGCGGGAGAGGTCTACCGTATGTAATTCATTCAACTGAAAGAGTTCTGAGCGTATCTGACCCATTAAACCGTTGTTTTGCAGATAAAGGGCTTCCACATGGCATTCGTCATCGCTTGCATCTTCACTCAGACCTACACCATGCCAAACACTCGGGTCATTACCAAAGAACGAAAACCACCAAACACAACCCGCATTGGGTACGCTATCTTGCTCATAAGTCCAAGATTGCCCTTCAAGTTCATCGTATAAAGCGACTAGTTCCAAAGTTTCTAAAGAATCTACCTTCTCGCATTGCGCGAT
>JAHDGT010000522.1 GCA_020631675.1 Bacteroidota bacterium | reverse complement strand
CAAATGGCTACCTCTGGGCCGCCTTTGTAGCCCGCCGTTCAATAGCCTTAGGGCTCACCTCATACCACTCCTATCCCTTGCGCGCGGCAATTTTGAATGATGAATGCTAGAGTTTTGAATGACAATTGGCATTATTGTTTCTACATAGGCATTAACATGATTTAAAATTCACCCTAAAACCAAGACTATGTTCCAGCCATACCAACAGCTAGCCAAACAGCTACTGCTTGTTATGGCTTTTTTTATTGCGGCAACTGTGGCAAATAAGCTGTTCGCCCAAAGCAAAGCGAACGATAAAGCGAACGCACTCACCTATTTAAAGACCATACACGGTAACATCTCTCCCAAATCCGTGGTCGCTTCAGGAAAGGGTTTGTTCTATGCGCAGAACATGATGTACAGGCATACCGTAACGGTCTATGATGAACAAGGAGATTTATTGCATACCATTAAAGACGCGGTCAAACTATCCGATCATGGCTTTGATTACAGTGGCAGCCACAATGGTGCGCCCGTAGAATGCGCCTTCACCAGTGATGGTCGCTATGCCTGGGTGTCCAACTATCAAATGTATGGCAATGGTTTTAGCAACCCGGGTAAAGATGCTTGCGGCAAGAGCGATAAATACGACAACAGCTTCATCTACCAAATAGATACTAAAACATCAGAAATACAGAAGGTCGTAGAAGTGGGTAGTGTCCCCAAATATGTTGCCGTAACACCCGACGACCGTTTGGTACTGGTCACGAACTGGTGCTCCGGAGATGTGAGCGTGATAGATGCCCTATTAGGTGAAGAATTGGATCGCATTGACCTAGGCAGATACCCCAGAGGAATCGCCACACACCCAGAATACCCATTGGCATTTATCGCGATCATGGGCGGTTCTGATATCGCGGTTTACAATTACGAACACTGTAAAATACAATGGATCAGAAACATTGGTAGAGGTCCCCGGCATATCGTGATCTCTCCGGATGGGAAGTATTTGTATGTTACGCTGAATAATGAAGGCAAAACCGCACAGGTGGATCTACTAACAGGAGAAGTATTGAGAAAAGTCAATACAGGCAGAACCCCGCGGAGCATGACCATCAGCGAAGACGGCAAGTACCTCTACATTGTTCAATACCACGACAATCAATTAGTGAAACTACTGGCTTCGGACATGTCGGTTTTATCAAGAGTAAAAACCAATGATCGCCCCATCGGTGTCACCTTTGATGCGAAGAACAATAACGTATGGGTAGCCTGTTATTCTGGCAGCATCATGATCTTTGAAGATCAGTCTTATAAAGTCAATGAGACCGGAGAGATCGCCGCACTAGTAGAAACACCTTCTGTTCAGTCAAAGGAAGAAAGCTCGCTCCCTAAATCTAAAGTAAGTGAGAAAAAAGAGGAAAAAGCAGCAGCAGTTACCAGCAAAGAATCGAAACCAGTCCAAGTTAAAACACCAAAGACCAACAGTCAACCCAAGCCGAAACCAAAAGCAAAACCTAAGCCAGCACCAAGCCTGGCGAATAAGAAGAAACTGCCTGTCAGTAATTTCAAGCACCACATTATAGGTGGTAACTTCTCCACTTTAGCCAATGCGGAGGTTTTCGCTAAAGAATTACGAGCCAAAGGTTATAAGGGTATTATTCTACCTACAGAAAAAGGCACTTACAGAGTTGCTTATGCTGGCTATAACGATCATATGCAAGCACAAGAAGCGGCCATAAAGATCAGATGGGAAACGAAAAAGAGTGCTTGGGTGCTCACAAAATAAGTATTTAGGTAAAAGGAATCGTATGGTGTTGCTAATCTAAATACTTCAGCCTTAGAACGAAGTCTTACGTCTTATGTCTTGTTACTTCAGATCCACTTAGGTAAGAAAATCAATGCGGCTATGCCTACGGCTATGATGGCAGCGATCATCACACCACCTGCTGCAATGTCTTTTACTGCTCCGATCTTAGGGTCACGTTCTGGGTGAATGGCGTCCACGAAACGTTCTATGGCGGTGTTCATCATTTCGGCTACCAAAACGCTGCTATAAGTCAGGAGTAAAATGCACCATTCTGTATGGCTTAAAGCGGTGTAAATACCCGCTATGCTAACCACGGCAACCGCCACTAAATGAACCTGCATATTGCGCTCGTTCAGAAACACTTGTGCGATGCCTTTAAAAGCGAAGCCAAAGCTTTTCAATAAGCGTATGGGGTTAAAGGCAGATAGTAATTTATGAAGTAATAAGGGAGGCAAGTTATTGATTAACTTTTTGCGTCTTCTTCTACCTTAGGAAGCGCTTCTTTGTCCAAGCCTGTGACATTGAGTAATAAACGTAGAGAACGGATGTACTTGCCAAAGCTCTCTCGCCCTAAGTTGGACATACGGTAGGAGGTGTTCGGACGTTTGCCGATGAATTGTTTGCGGACTTCTATAAATCCTTTGCGCTCTAAGCTTGCGGTATGGCTGGCCAGATTGCCATCTGTTACGCCCAATCTAAGTTTTAAGGTATTAAAATCGACCCACTCATGCGCCTGAAGCGTGGCCATGATACCAATGCGAACGCGGCTTTCAAAAGCCTTGTCCATATCTCTAATAATGTCTTTCATGGGGTTAAGCAGTTAGACTGTTGATATTGACTGAGAACAAAGCACTTATCTGTAGTGATCCGTAGGGCGCAAAAGATCGTTCAACTAAAAAATTGCTTTGAGTTGTAAAGTTAATAAGATGTTAAGTGATTAAGGCAATAATGAGCTAAAGAAAAATAAAAAAAATCGTGGCTATGTAACTTTTTAATGTGCTGATGTGGATTCAATTTGAAAATTTGATAATGAGCTAATTTGAA
>JAHDGT010000034.1:10113-17828 GCA_020631675.1 Bacteroidota bacterium | reverse complement strand
AATTGCCCTTCTGGTGCGCAAGGGATAGGAGTGGTACTAAATGGGATAGATGGGGCGTGAGTGCCTGCTTGGCGGGGGCGGCCCAGAGGTAGCCACCGCCAAGTAGCGCAACGAACCCCCAGATAGCCCATTTTGTAGGAACGGATAGCCCGGTGGGGGCAGTGAAAGGCTGACGCCTTTAGACATAAGACTTAAGACGTAAGACATAAGATTTCCTGCCCGACGTCGAATTGCTTAAGGGGAGTAACTTAAGGCTTTTATTGCGCCCATGCGCCATGATTAATCGAATGAAAATCATTTTCAAATTCTCAAATTGCCTCATTATCACATTGAACCTATTGCTTGCTGAGGTTGGAGATCACGCCTTTGCGCCATTCGTAGACGGCGCGGTGCCAACTGTCTTCGTAGAAGGGGTCACGGCTGAGGAGGTAGCTGGCGGAGGTCAGCTCATTGGGTACTTTGGCGAAGACGAAGCGGAGGGAGGAGATGTCGCGACGGGCTTGGTAGTTCCAGACTTCGCGATCGGGGTAGTGGTAGACCTCATTGGGTTGACCGTAGATGATGAAAACCAGTCCGCGATCGGATTGCCAGCCGGGTTTGAAGGTGGAGAAGAATTGATTGGCGCGCTGAACCCTGCCGTAGTATTCTTTGATGAGTACTCGTCCGCGGTGGGTGCTGCCGGCTCGTTTTAGCCATAGATCATCAACAGCGGATTTGGTGTCTTTGGCTTCTATGAGGGCGGCGAATTCTTCTAAGCGCGTGGTATAGCGAAGGGCATCTATTAGATCCGTGGCTTTGGTGAGTTTTGGGAAGCCATTGGGCATGCTGAGCAGGCAGATGCCGCCCAATGCTTGGTCATCTTGCTTGATAGCTTCTATGTAGTAGCGACCATTATTGCTTAGTTGTAGCGACTTGTTCACAGGATGAACAAAAGTAGAATCGGCATCAGACAAGCGGGGTGGGCGAGGGGCTTTTTTGGGTAGGAAAGTAGGTGGGGGGAGTTCGTTTTTCGCACTGTAAAAATAGACTTTGTAGCGGGCTACATCCGCACGGGCGCAGCTGATGTTTATGCTTTCTCCTTCGGTGATGTAATTGTTGAAGCAGATGCTTTGATCATCAGCATGGCGAATGAGGAAGTCGTTTTCAGTTAAGCGACTGCTTTTTTGGAGGTAGGACTCACTGCGTACCGAGCTGGTGTAAATGCCACTGTGCTGTAATTGGTAGGTGGCATTAATAGGGAAATGTATGGTGCTTGTTGATTGCCTTGTATTGATGAGCAGACTATCTACTCGACTGCCACTTGCTTGGTCGCTGAGTAGGAGGATGCTTTTTTGCCCTTCTTCATAGGTTTGGGCATAGATCCGGGTGCTATCGGCACTGATGTGGTAGATCTTGAGTTGAGGAAGTGCAGCGGTGGCACGTTCACCATAAAGCGCGCTGAGGTTGGGGCGTTGTGCTTCTCGACCGCCTTTACAAGCACTGAAAAGCAGTAGGCAGGTCAATATCAATAGCAATGTCAATGCCGAGCCACCGAAGGAGCGAGTAGCTGGATGCCTATTCAGGGACTTAGAGGGTGGAAATATGGGTGCTGCTTGCCTCATAATTGTAAAGATACATCTTGCAGTGCGCTAAGTAAGACGATCAGATGGAAAAGAGTAACCGCTTGAACATCACCTACGGGAACTTAGCTTTTCAAAGTGGGCATTGGGTATGCGGTCAATTGTGGCGAATATCGTACCTTCGCGCCCGAAATGAGTACAGGAGAACACATACATCCGATTTTTGATCAGTTGCTGCAACGCAGGGATAAGGAAGACTTGCTGAAACAGCGTGCTGTCGTGCTTTGGCTGACCGGTTTATCTGGTTCAGGCAAAAGTACCATTGCTAAGGGTTTGGAAAAGCGTTTACACCAAGACGGTTTTTTCACTCAGGTGCTGGACGGTGATAATATCCGTTCGGGCATCAGCAATAATTTGAGCTTCTCACCAGAAGATCGCCAAGAGAATATTCGCCGCATATCTGAGGTGGCGAAGCTGTTCTTGGATGCGGGCACAGTGACGATTTGCAGCTTCGTTAGTCCTACTGAGGCTATTCGCCAAGTGGCAGCGGATATTATTGGAGAGCAATTTCACGAGGTGTACATCAATGCGCCTTTATCTGTTTGCGAGGATCGCGATGTGAAGGGGCTGTACCAAAAAGCCAGAGCGGGCGAGATCAAGCAATTCACGGGCATAGACGCGCCCTTTGAAGCACCACCATCTCCTGCTTACGAGATCCGTACTCATGAAACCACCATTGAAGAAGGAGTAGAAGGACTCTATCAATTCGTTAAGCCGCTGATCAGCTGGAAGGTTTAGGCTTGTGCTTGTTGATTCGCTTGCTGAATCGTTCTTTTTTTATTCCTATTCTATTGAATTTTGACCGTATGACATCCTATAATCTGACCCACCTTAGAGAACTGGAATCCGAGGGTATTTACATCATCAGAGAAGTGGCTGCTCAATTCGAGAACCCGGTTCTGATGTTTTCCGGCGGTAAGGACAGTATCTGTATGCTGCACTTGGCCATTAAGGCTTTTTACCCAGCGAAGGTACCATTCCCTTTGTTACACGTTGACACGGGGCACAACTTCCCGGAGACGATCGCATTCCGTGATGCATTGATGAAGAAGCACGACTTGAATTTGATCGTTGGTAGTGTACAAGATGCGATCAACGAAGGTATCGCCACTGAGGAAACTGGGGTTTCGGCCAGCCGTATCCGCTTACAGATTCCTGCGCTATTAAAAGCGATCGAAGACAATAAGTTCGACTGTGCTTTGGGGGGTGCGCGTAGAGATGAGGAAAAAGCGCGCGCAAAAGAGCGTTTCTTCTCTCACCGTGACGATTTTGGTCAGTGGGATCCAAAGAACCAACGTCCTGAATTGTGGAACCTGTTCAATGGCCGTAAGAAGATGGGCGAGCACTTCCGTGTATTCCCATTGAGTAACTGGACGGAGATGGATGTGTGGCAGTACATCTTACACGAGAACATCGATATCCCTAATCTGTATTTCGCGCACCAGCGTGAAGTAGTGAACAGAGATGGCGTATTGCTCTACAAATCTGACGTATTACCAACGATCGAAGGGGAAGAAAGCAAAGTAATGTCGGTACGTTTCCGTACGATCGGAGACATGACCTCTACGGGGGCGACCATCTCTGATGCGGACACCTTAGAGAAGATCGTAGAGGAGGTGGCGTCTACTCGTATGACGGAGCGTGGAGGACGAGCGGATGATAAACGCTCTGAAACCTCTATGGAGGATCGTAAGAAAGAAGGGTACTTCTAGACTTTACGAACCCATACCCACCCACACACTCTGAACGGAACCCAATCCAAGAAAAAAACTTCTATACAATATGTCGTCTTCGACCAAAGGATATTTAGATATGGATCTACTGCGCTTCAGCACAGCTGGTAGCGTAGACGATGGTAAGAGTACCTTGATCGGTCGCTTGCTTTATGATAGTAAGTCGATCTTTGAGGATCAGATGGAAGCCATTGAGAAAAGCAGTAAGCGTCATGGTGATGGCGAGGTGAATTTAGCCTTGTTGACCGATGGTTTGAAAGCCGAGCGAGAGCAGGGGATCACCATTGATGTGGCTTACCGTTATTTCGCGACCCCAAAGCGTAAGTTCATCATTGCGGATACGCCCGGGCACGTACAGTACACCCGTAATATGGTAACGGGTGCTTCTACCTCTAACTTAGCGATCGTTTTAGTAGATGCTCGTAAGGGCATGACGGAACAAAGTCGCCGTCATATGTTCATCGCTTCTTTATTGCGCATTCCTCACTTGGTGGTATGTGTGAACAAGATGGATTTGGTGGATTATGCGGAAGAACGCTTTGAAGAGATCAAGGAGGAGATGTCTGATTTTTCTTCTAAGTTGAATGTGGTGGATGTGGAATTTGTTCCGATCAGCGCATTGAAGGGAGATAATGTAGTAGAGCGTACGGATAAGATGACTTGGTATGAAGGTCCTACCTTGATGTACATCTTAGAGAATGTACACATCGCGAGTGATCACAATCATATCGACTGCCGTTTCCCGGTACAGTACGTGATTCGCCCTCATTCTGATGAGTATCACGATTACCGTGGTTATGCGGGACGTATTGCTGGTGGGGTATACAAAACAGGAGATGAGGTGACGGCATTGCCATCAGGCTTTAAGTCGACGATCAGCTCTATTGATACTTATGATGGGCCGGTAGACAAGGCTTTCGCCCCTATGAGCGTAACCATTCGTTTGAGCGACGAGATAGATATTAGTCGTGGAGACATGATCGTGCGCACGAACAATATACCTAAGGTAGAGCAAGATATTGAGCTGATGGTATGTTGGTTAAGTAAAACCAATTTGGTGCCTAGAGGAAAATACGCGCTTAAGCACACTTCGGCCGATGCGCGCTGCATCATTAATGAGGTGAAGTACAAGGTGAACATCAATACCTTACACCGCATGGAAGGCGATCAAGTAATTGGTATGAATGACATTGCTCGTATCAGTATTCGCACCACTAAGCCTTTGTTCCACGATACTTACCGCAGAAACCGCATTACAGGAAGTTTGATCTTAATTGATGAAGCCACCAATGAAACGGTAGGGGCTTGTATGATCATTTGATCAGCTTGGAACTGCTTTAAGTACCCGGACAAAAATAATCGTTGCTTCTGACTTGCTCTTTTAGCTGTACCCTGCGTTATGAAAAGCCTCATTTAGCTCTGCTATACCTCGTTTTTCATGCCTTGGTTACAACTAAAATAGCTGCGCCATAAGCTATACGCTTACTTTTGTCCAGGTACTTAAATAAAATTGAAAAGGGCGATGCATTGTAAATGCATCGCCCTTTTTGTTTTAGATCTTATGTCTTATCAAATCAAGACAAGTGCTCTTGGATCTTCTTCTCTAATACAGAACGAGGAACCGCACCTACTTGCTTGTCAACTACTTCACCGTCTTTTACGAAAAGAACCGTAGGTAGGCTACGGATACCAAACTTCTGAGAAACCTCAGGGTTCTGGTCTACATCCATTTTACCTACCACTACTTGGTCTTTGTAGTCTTCAGCTAATGCTTCAATCGTTGGAGCTAACATGCGGCAAGGTCCGCACCATACTGCCCAGAAATCGATCACTGCTAATTTACCGCTATCTAGAACTTCATTTTGGAAGTTTCCATCCGTCAGAGTCAATGCCATCAGAATATTATTTAAAGGTTGTTGATGAATTTATTAAGATAAAGAGCAAGTCACTAAATAAAGTTACTCGCCTATAATGTCAAAGTCTGCTATTACTTTATCAAAGCTTATACCCACTCGATAAAAGTAACAACTTGTCAGCAAAAATAGATGGAAGCCGCACTTATGACCGTCAGCATTTGGACAATCCCTAGTATCGCTGACCTTTTGTCAGTATATTATGGTACCAGTAAGATAAAGCTTTCAGCCTCAGCACGAATTCTTATGTATTGCTTTTTAAAAAGCTCATTTGAAACATAAAAAGAATAAAAAAGGTTTAGGCTTGTTAAATGAGCAGCTTTATGCTAAATGACAGGGCATTGAAATGTTAAATTTTTAGTTCAAGAAAATTTTTTTCAAAAGTTTGTTGCAACAAGTTAAAATTTGATTTACATTTGACTGAGAAGAAAGTTAAATAGCTAAACAATTGATAATGAAACCGAAAGTAGCTTCTAAAACACCTCTACCTATTAAAGTTAAGGCAGGAGAAAAGTACTTTTGGTGCTCATGTGGAGAAAGTTCTAACCAACCTTTTTGTGATGGAGCGCACAAAGGTTCGACATTTGTCCCAAAATTAGTTATCTTTGACACAGACAAGGAAGTATGGTGGTGCGGATGCAAACATACTTCGTCTGAGAACGGACTTTGTGACGGTGCTCATAAACAAATTACCGATTAAAGACGTTCTAATTATATCACATTTTCTGTGACATGGGAGCCTGATAAGCCTGCGGCGTAAGCTGCGGGCTTTTCTTTTTATAATATTTTACGAGCTTGAGCATGTGACATGATTTTGTAGCTTTGTTCGCTCGTTCAAAATATTGTTAGAAAAAAGAACGTAACTGTTCAGGTAAGGCAATTACTTCAGCTTTCTTTCCAGCCAGCGCGCTGCGATGCCTCTCGAGAAGAGCTTCGTCTAAGAACAAAAAGCTTGATTTTCCATCTCAAAAGCCCTGACCTAAATAGTTACAAAAGAACTTATTATGCCGCATCAAAACCCGCACGTCTTACAAATCAGCTGTCAGGATGAAACAGGCTTGGTATATCAAATTACCAAGGTTTTATTTGAGCATGGGGCGAATATTCTAAAAAACGATGAATTCGTGGATGCGGAAAGCAAGCGCTTCTTTATGCGTACTGAATTCAGCTGTCAGGATAGAAAATTAGATGAGCCAGCGTTAAGAAACGCTTTACTGAGCAACTTACCCAAAGATGCGGAAGTGAAACTCTGTCCTTGCCAAAATAAAAACATCGTTGTATTAGCAACCAAAGAGCACCATTGTTTGGGAGATATTCTGATTCGCTATGCCTACGATGAGCTGAACGCCAATATACTGGCAGTGATCAGTAACCACAATACCTTACAACCCCTGGTGGCGAAATTCGGTATCCCCTTTCATTATATCTCTCATAAGAACAAAACAAGGGAAGAGCATGAGGGCGCAGTAGTGAAAGCCCTTGAGATTTACGACCCGGAGTTTTTAGTATTGGCTAAATACATGAGGATATTGACGCCTGATTTTGTGGCAAAATATCCCAATCGGATAATCAACATCCACCACTCGTTTTTACCTGCTTTCATTGGTGCGAACCCCTATAAGCAGGCATTTGATAGAGGGGTGAAGATCATAGGTGCCACGGCCCACTATGTGAATAATGATTTGGATGAAGGACCGATCATTGAACAAGATGTGATCGATGTGAATCACCGCTTCAGCGCGAAGGATATGGCCAAAGCAGGTCGGGATGTGGAGAAAATCGTCTTGGCCAAAGCATTAAAGCTGGTCTTTGAAGACCGAGTATTCATTAACGGCAATAAGACGGCTATTTTTTAAGTACTTGCTTGGTTAAAAGAGCAGATCAGGAGCAACGATTATTTTTGGCTGGTCGCTAAAAGTAGGAGAGGAGTAGCGGTAATAATTCGTAAAATAAAATAATGATCAGTAAAACGATAGCGGCATATTTTAATAATCGCTTCGTTCTGATGTTCCAAGCCCCGCTTGATTGATCACTGACAGAATTTTCAGAAGGGAAAAATTTATTTAGACTCGCTTCTGCAATTTGAAAATCCACCCCTGATTCTGTGAGTAGCCATAGAATTTTGTCTCGCCCGTCACCGCTTAAGTTCCTCTCATTGATGTACTGAGCTATTGTAGATTCATTTACTGTTCCTTCTAATAAGGGCAGTTGATCCCAAGCATAAAGTACATCAGATTCGATTTCTTGATGTTGCTGCGAGTTGACCAGTATTTCTTTCGCACTGGCATAATCTTCTCTGGCCACTTTCAACTGTATGCTGGACCCGCCACTTAAGTTAAAGCCTAACATCGTTCCTACATTCTCTTCTACTACCAGTACTTTTAAATCGGCGCTTTTCAATAAACCAGCGTCCAAATAAGCACGATGCCGTTCGGAATAGCTACTCAATA
>JAHDGT010000034.1:0-10013 GCA_020631675.1 Bacteroidota bacterium | reverse complement strand
TCATAAACCGAGCCATATGCTTCAACGGCCTTTGCCAAGTCGTAATAAGAACCAGCATTTGCTCTTATATCGGCTGGAGACTTTTCCAATAAGTCTTGGGTTTGTTCTTCAATGGCAGATTGGAAGGTACGCTCTTCGAAATCAGCTAGGGATATGCCACCAGCAAGTTCTTGTAGTATCTGATCCACATCACCGATGCCTGTATTTGTAATGACCGGAATGCCCATTGCTAAAAACTCTCCTAATTTAGTAGGAGAACTGCTCATTTTAGAATAACAAGGGCGAATGAAAAATAAACCAAGATCACTTGCGGCTAGTAGCTCAGGCACTTCTTTACGAGTCGCGAATTGAACACTAATGTCCTTTTCTTCCAGCTCTTGCCAAACTGCACTTTTTTGTAGCGCCGGTCTGCCCTCGGGTGTTAAAAATAAGAAATGAGCTTTGGGGTAGCGAATCTTAAAGAGTCTGAAAAAGTACAACATTTCATCCAGCATATACCAGGTGCCTATGGAGCCTAAATAGGTGATTACAATGGCATCATTGGAAATACCTAAAGCTGAGCGAGCGGCACTTCGACTACTTTCATCCACCTGCTTGAAATGATCCATGTCAACACTACAGGGAATAACACTTATGGGGGCACCAAAGTACCCCTTCCACTTCATTATCTCTGATTTTCCGGCTTCGGTCAGACTGATGATATGATCGGCATTTTGAATGAAGCTGATCTCTTTTTGCTTATAGCGTTTATACAAACGGCGGTAAAAGAATTGATCCTGCGGCCATAAGCCGCCATCTACGCGTTCATCCGCCCAAAAGCCTCGCATATCGAATATGAATGGCACATCGTGCTTTTTCTTTAGCAACTCACCCACTTCGGCCGCTATGTATGATCGACAGTGTGTAGCGGCGAATTGATGCTGCTCATGTAAGTGCAGTGCGGCTCTTCTCAGGTGATTCATGTCCCATGCCTTCGCCAGTAGCTTAGGAGAAGAATGGTAGTTCAGCGGCTCCCAGTTGATTTGATGGCGCTTAAGTAATTTTCTGATTTGATCCCCATAAGCGCGCATTCGATCTCTTTTCTCGCAACTCAAAATAGTGAATGCGTAACCTTTCTTTTGCAGACCGATCAAATAGGGGATCACCTGAGATTGACCTAAAGGGTCAGTCATACCATCATAGGAAATATATAGAACTTGAGGTTTTTGCTTAGACATTGCACTCTTTTTTAAGTTCGTGAAGATAGTGTAGTATCATGAAAACTTTAAACTATCTCAGTATAACAACTATTTGGACCGGGCACCTAAGCCGGACACGCTGGGTAAATAGCTCATTGTTTGTGTACCTTCGTGTCCTCAAATTGTGGGCTTATGAAACAAAAAAGAATTCTTGCGCTCATCCCAACTTTAGGAATTGGAGGAGCTGAGCACCTTTGTGTGAATATTGTCAACTTCTTATTTGACAAAGGGCAAGATATATATCTTTATACACTAACAGAAAAAAGAGACTTACTGCCTAAACTAAAGCTTCCTGCTCATAGAGTCGCAAATGATGATTTGAAAGAATGTTATCTAGGTAGAGAAACTGTTCTGAATTCAAGTTCCGCCGCACAGAATCTTGCGGTTTATTGTGAGAAAAATGAGATCGATACCGTTGTTGCCGTATTACCCTTTTCGCACTTTATCGCACGCTTAGCCAAAAAACGATTAGCGAATTCAGCAAACGAATTCAGGTTGCTCACTTATTATTGCGCTTTAGATTATTCCTCTAGCTCTTTAAATGCTTCGCTACTGAAGCGCGCATTTAACTATTATAATATGCGACTGGCTAAAGCTTTTGATGACATTAGTATATGTGTTTCAAAGGCGGTAATGAAGGATATAGAGGATAACTTTTATTTAGCCGATCCCCATGTCATATTTAATAGTGTTCCAGCTAAAAAAGGCGATAGCGAGCTTGCAGAACGCCTCTTTAAAGAATGGGGATTTGACCCTGGCGAATTTCTTCTGATTTTTCCGGGCAGATTGCACCCTGCGAAAGCGCACGACTTTTTCTTAGATGCTTTTGATGAATTTCTTCACTCGATAAGTGAAACGGATAGAAAAGGAGTACGCTTATTAATAGTAGGCGGAGGCTTACTTGAGCAAGAGATAAAAAGACAGATAGAGAATTATTCATGGAAGGATCAAGTATTGCTCACAGGTTTTGTAGATAACTTCCATATGCTCTCCTATATGAAAAGAGCGGATTTAGTGGTCGTTCCATCTCGTTTTGAGGGTTTTGGAAACGTGGCAATAGAAGCAATGGTACAAGGAGTTACATTATTATGTTCTACTGCTGGTGGATTAAAAGAAGTTGTGATTCCCAACTACAACGCCTATCAATTCATTAAGGAAGATAAAAGCGACTTGATCGATAAACTATTATACATCTATGAAAACAGGGAGGATATAGAAGTAAGTGCGGAAAACCAATTAGCGGATTATGAAGCACGTTTCTCATTAAGTGCGCAAGCAAAACAGTTGATTGCGATTGTGTAGCGTGTATTCAAGCGTTTATGATTGTAAAAACGTTTGAATAAATTTGAAGTAAGTGTCGCTATTTTAGTTCACGCACATAAAGAAACGGATCTCCCTTGAACAGCAATGCGATAAAGCAAAGCAAGGAACTAATGACCAGCACCTTAGTATATATGGTGTTGCAGTTTCTTCAACCCTTCTTGGGCTTAGTCTTACTACAGCCCATCTTCCTGCATTACTTCAGTGCGGATGAATATGGTATTCTGTCCATGATGACGGCTTATACCGTTTTGGTCGGGCCATTGGCCACCTTAGGCATCGGTTCGGGCTTTTATCGCTTTTACTATGATTACCATAAGTCTACCACCGCACTGTATCGGTTTTTAGGACAACTTACCAGTGTAGCATTGATACTTCTTGGTTTTTCGGCGCTTGTGCTATTCAATTTCGGTGATTCATTTTTTCGGTTTCTTTTCAAAGATGAGGCGATACGATTCTGGCCATACGGTTTTTGGGCCACGCTGACCGGCTTTGGTAATGCCATTTACATACTATTCGTGGTTTTGCTAAGAAACCAAAAGCGATTGAAGCTATTCAGTGCGTTGGTCGGTATTCAGGTGCTATTGAGCGTATCCTTGCAGTTATTCTTGGTCATGTCTATGGGCTACGGCTTAGAAGGCGCATTAATGGGTAGGGGCATAGCCCTTGTCGCCACGGTTGTTGTTGTTCTGATCATCTTCTTTAAGTACCTCACCTTCAAAATTGATTTCGATAAAATCAGAGAACCCATATTATTCGCCAGAAGTGAATTGCCGAACAGCGTACTCAACTGGGGCTTCAGCATCGGTGATCGCTTTTTACTGGAACGCTTACTCAATACGACATTGGTAGGTATCTACGGCCTGCTCAATACGCTAGTGGGTATGATCGAAATGGGCTATTTCATGTTAAGAGCAGCTGTTTTGCCCTATGTTTACGAAGCCTTCGAGCTGGAAAAAGACGCCGCCGAAAATCAGTTCGAAAGGGTGTACCGATTTTATACGATCTGTCTGTTACTAGGTATCACTGCCGTCATATTCGCAGTGTGCTGCCTGCATTTGATCACCGATAAGCCTGATTACCTCCAAGTCAGACAGTATGTCTTTATCTATTCGATCGGTTATTTATGTGGTGGCGTTAATTTTTTATTGTACTTACAATTCTTCTATCAAAAAAAGCCAGAGATCGTTCTCTTTTTTAATAGCATTGGCATCAGCAGCATTATTCTTTTTAATGTTTTACTCACACCCATTATCGGTCTATGGGGAGCCGTAACGGCCAGCGTGTTCACGAAATGCACACTCTGCCTATTGTTATATATACAGTACCCCAAATTGTTCTCCCCCTTATCTAAAATCCCCGGGATCAAGTCTTTTTTGCTGCTTTTTTTAAGTATTCTTTCTATTTCCATGTATCTGACCGCAGCGAATCACATCAGTTACCCGACCGCTGGCTTGGCCCAGTTCTGCTTATTAGCAGGTGTCTTACTCTGGATGAATAAAGACTTGATCCAAGTACTGAGGAAATAATAGGAATAATATAAGGGCACATCCCTGCCCTGTGCGTTCACATACACCCTATATCATTGATTACCAAAGCACAGGGCAGGGTCGGGCTATCCGTTAAAATACAACTGCCGCCTGCTGCTTCGGGGCAGGCTTAAAAATGGCTACCTCTGGGCCGCCTTTTTAAGCCGCCCCTCAGGGCGCATTCGTCAGCTGTATTACCACTGCTATCCCTTGTGCGAAACCACCCTGAAAAACCAGAAATTCTTGCCTAAGTACTATCTTAAAGAGACAGAAATTTAACTATTGCGATAAAAATAAGTAACTTGCACAGTGTATAGGCAAGTTTAATAGGCCTTCTTTCCCTTCCCAACTACTTCCACTTTTCCCGCCTAAAACTGACGTTTTTGTGGCAATTAGACCTAAGTGTTTGGTTGTCAGTATACATATAGGTAAGTGATCCCCAATTGTTGAATTCAAATAATCTAGCTGTTTAACTATAAACAGCTGGGCTACTAGCTGTATTTTTTTTCAATTGGTATTGTTTTTGCAATCGCTCTACCTACTAGAAAATGTAAACAAGATCTCGCGAAATACTTTTAAACTTCAGAGATGATGAAATTTTTAACCTCATGTATGTTGGCCTTGCTGGTTTTAGCAAGCTTCAACTTGTACGCACAAGACAGCAAGCTGAAAAAGGCCAATGACCTATATGACGCTTATTCCTTCCCCGAAGCGGCAGAGGCTTATAAAAAAGCACTGGCCAAAACCGATTCTCCGGAAGCGAAAATCAAACTGGCGGAATGTTATCGTTTAATGAACATGCCGGTAGAAGCCGAATATTGGTACGAGCAAGTGATCGAACTTGCCGAAGCGGAACCTATCCATACTTATCATTATGGTATGTCGCTTAAAGCCAATGGTAAATTTGAAGAAGCTAAGCAAGCTTTCCTTGAATACGCTCAAATGGTACCCGCCGACTCTCGTGGTCTACGCCAAGTAGAGGCATGTGAGCAGGCGAATTACTTCTTGACCGACCCTGGTATCTATAATATCACCATCGCGGATGCGATCAATGGAGGTGATGCCGATTTCGGACCAGCATGGTACAAAGAAGGAATCGTTTATGCTTCTGAAAATAACGTTCAGAACAACGATAAAGAGTACAACTGGAGAGATCGCGATTTCTTGGATCTGATGTACGCGGAATGCGAGGATGAAGAAAATCCCGCACAATTGAGCAAGCCAGAAACCTTTAAAGGTAAAGTGAACACTTGGGTACACGAAGGTACAGTTACCTTCTCTCAAGACTTCACTTCTATGATTTTTACTCGTAATGAATATTTCAAGGGTAAAATCGGTTACGACAAAACAGGTGGTGATGTAGGTTATGAGGTGAAAGAGGAAATGAAAACCGTTAACCTCATGCTTTACGAAGCTAAAGCGAATGGTGAAAAGTGGGGCGATGTGAAGCCTCTGCCTTTCAACGATAGTGAATACAATGTAGGTCACCCTACATTGAGCACCGACGGTCAGGCTTTATACTTCATTTCTGATATGCCCGGTGGCTACGGTATGACTGATGTATACGTAAGCTATAAGTCGGGTGATAGCTGGGGACAACCTGAGAACTTAGGTCCTGAGATCAATACAGAAGGACGTGAAATGTTCCCTTATGTTGCTGAAGATGGTAGCTTGTACTTCGCATCTGACGCACAGCCGGGTTTAGGTGGTCTGGATATCTTCCACACCCAATTGATGGATGATGGTTCTTGGAGCCAGCCTGAAAACCTGCGCTACCCAGTAAACACCAACGCGGATGACTTCGCATTCATCATCGATGCTGAAAATGAAAAAGGATACTTCTCTTCTAACCGCCCAGGTGGTAAAGGAGATGATGACATCTATACCTTCACGAAGCTGAACAATGTATTGACCGGTATCGTGGTCGACTGTAAAACGGAAGAGCCTATTGATGGTGCTTTAGTGAAGTTGATGCAGTATGGCGAGATCATGCAAAAGCGCAAGACCAACAAAAACGGTATGTTCACCTTCCCGGTGGATAGCGATATGGACTTTGAGATCGTAGCTAACAAATTGGGCTATAAAGAAGGTTCTCAAGACCTAAGCACGGATGGTGTTGGTAAGATCGAAGTGAAGATTCCTATCTGTCCTGAAGACCCAACAGCAGAAAACGGTATTTTCTGTGAGGTGGGAGGACGTGTATATAACAAGAATACAGGCGAAGGTGTTGCTGGCGCAATGGTTACTTTAACCAATGTGACCACTGGTGAAGACAAGCAATTCACAACGGGTAACGATGGTCGTTATTCCTTCCAATTAGAGCCTGATTCTGACTTTACCTTACACGCTACTAAAGAATTATTCTTTACAGAAACACAAACCTTAACAACCAAAGGTCGTGACTGTACTGATCCACAAACCAAGAACTTGGCAATGGACATCACTATGGAGCCATTACCAACTCCTCCTAATGTAACTGACGGCGGTGGAGGCACCATCGGCGGTGGCGGTGGTACTGGTGGTATTAGCACTGGTCCGGTTATTTTCACTGACCCTATCATTTTCGATGATCGCGGTAATACAGGTGGTTATTCTTCTGTACCTCAGTTGAACCACATCTACTATGATTTTGATGAGCACTACATTCGCGATGATGCGAAGCCTGAATTAGATAAGGTGGTTGCTTTCATGCACGCTAACCCGAGTTTGATAGTTGAGTTACGCTCACATACGGATTCACGTGGTAATAATTCTTACAACCAAGCACTATCTGATCGTCGTGCGAATGCGGCTCGTGACTATATCATTTCTCGTGGTATTCCTTCTGATCGTCTAAGAGCAGTAGGTCTTGGCGAGACACAATTAACAAACGAATGTTCTGACGGCGTGCCTTGTTCAAATGCGAAGCATCAGGATAACCGTCGTACTGAATTCGCGATCATCGGTTACTACAACTCTGGTCCTAAATACAGTTCTCCTAAGTTCTTCTATGATAATGATTACAACATCGGTAAGAACTACTATAAAAATGGTGTAGGTTCTTATTCTGGTGGCGGTATCGGTGATACTGGCTATGCGCCAAGTGGCGGTTATGGCATCAGCGGTGGCACAACCTCTGGTGGTAGCTATTCTTCCTCCTCCGGTGGTGGCAGCTATGGTATAAGTAGCGGTACTACCTCTGGTGGTAGCAGTTATTCAACAGGTGGCTACTACAATACTAATGAAGGTTCTAGCACAAGCAGTGGCACTTATTTAGATACCTATAATGGCAGTGGTTACGGAATCAGCAGTACAACAACTACGGCGGGTGGTAGCTCTTCTGGTTCTAATTTCGGTTCCAGTGGTGCGATTGATTGTTGTGTTACTTACGACCGTGGTGCGGGTGGCAGCTCAAGCAGCTATTCTTCAGGTGCTTCGGGTACGCAGTTCAAAGTTCAGTTGGCAGCTACCAACTCACCTGACATGGGTAAGTACAGCGCTTTGAGTGATATCGGTTCGGTGAATACTGAAATGGGTAGCGACGGCATGATGCGTGTTACCTTAGGTACTTTCTTTGACCGTAGCTCGGCTAACAGTGCTTTAACTCGTATCCAAGAGCGTGGCTTTGGCGATGCTTATGTAGTGACCTACAAAAATGGCTTACGCATGGGTCGTTAAGACTTAGGCGAGAATCAGCTTTTTGATTAAAGAAGTTTAAAAGTAAATTTCCGACTTTTGCCACTCCTACCTTTTGGTAGGAGTGGCTTTTTTTATAATACCATGAACCACACCCATCCATACACATTCAGTGCGTACATCGCCCGCCCGCTTAGCACCCAGGAGTGGTACGACTTACTACAAGCTGCCAGAGATGCGGGTAAGCTGACCGTGTTTGTGGAGGAGGAGACTTATTTATTCGAAGAACTGCCTTCTTTTGTAGCGTGTGTTTATGTTCCTAGAGTAACAGATACGAACGAATTGTTCGCTGATTGTGAGCAGGCCGTTCGCGATTTAGCTTTTACAAAATGTGCCAATGGACAAGAGCTTATTGATCAGTATGCAATAGGGCAGCATAGTAATCTGTATTTCAGTATCAGGCACAAGCTTTATTTTTTATTGCGTAGTACGGCACTCTATGCGGAGCGATTAAAACATACGCTTTTTACAGCTGTTGATGCGGGTGTGACTGCTAAAGCAAAATGTTGGGTTTATCATCATGACGCTGCTATTGAGCAATTCTTAGCACTTCCGGAAAATCTGGAGATACGCTATCATTTCGCACCGAATACAGCGACTCCGGTCGTAGATAAAGACCGATGGCTCTTTTTAAAATTCGCTTTTCTATTTGCATTTCGTGTATTGATGGGTTTTATACAGCTGCCCAAGTTCTTATTCAAGAAATGGCGGCATGCTATTTTCACCAATCCAGAGTTCATTAATCCGATCGTTGATCTGAAAGAGCCTAAAGCCAATAGAATGGACAACCACTACATTGGTTATCTACTTCGTAAAGCCAGTTTAAAAGACGATTTTTTATTTATAGATGAGTTCATCCCACCTAGATTAACAGGTGCCCGTCCGTTAAAGATCCAACGTAAATATTTACTGCCAGCTTACCCGAAACAGACCATCAATTTTGAGTTGTTTACTTTTTTAAGTTTGTTCAACCCAATGGCTTGGTGGCATATGTACCGTATGCGCAAGCACTTAAATGACTTGAATATAATAACGAAGGAAAAAGGAGCTTTAGCTACAGCCGCCCATTTATTAGGACGTACCAATAGTGTGGTCTTGCAAGGGGTGTTCAGAGATCATGCGGCTCGCTTGTTTTGCCGTATGTGCCCATTAGAGACGCTTAGCGGAACGAATGAGCATGGCGTACACATCAAACCGATCATGGACGTGGCTAAGCCCAGAGGCGTACGTACGATAGGACTACAGCACGCCATGTTCTCTATTTTTTACTACTTGTTCGATAAGCGTTATCAAGCCTACCCCGCTTTACCGGATACCACTGCTTTGTGGGGAGAGTTTTCACGCGAGTTATTATTGAAAGGAGAAGTTTACAACAGAGACAATACGAAAGTATTGGGGCAGATAAGAACAGATGTGATCCCTCAGCTAAAGGACTTCAAAAAATCGGATCTGGATGAGCGATTAGAGAATGACCGCCCCTTGTTTTTATACGCCTCTCAGCCGCTTTTCGGGGATGAGGCGATACTTCGTCCTCGCATAGCACGCGATTTTTTTAAACTCTGTAAAGCCCTGCCTGATTGCCAGTTCCTTATCAAGCCCCACCCTTTAGAAAATGATTGGTCTTTTTTTCATGATATTGCGAAAGAAGAGGGGGTGAGCAATTACTTGATTTTAAAAACAGAGCTATACCGAACACTAGCAGTGAGTGATATTGTGCTGACCTTCACCAGTACGGTAGGTGTGGAGGCAGTGTACTTTAAAAAACAGTTGATCGTAGCGGATCCCTACGGGAATGACCCCATGCGTTATATGGCTGATGGAGTAGGTTTTGGCTATGTGTCCTTCGAGCAATTGCTGGCTTTAACAAAGGGCATACTTGAAGGGGAAAAACAAATTGAAGCATCGGCTCAAGATGCATTTATTATTGATCGAGCGCATCAAATTGATGGGCGTACTGCTGAGCGTTATTTGCAATTTATCATTAGCGGCAGTTGAAGTTATTAGCTTGGATCTTGCCGTTCACCGCGCAAGTGATAGGAGCGGTAATAAGTGCGCTGAATGTGGAGTGATTGGCGGCTGGGCGGGGCGGCCCAGAGGTAGCCACGCCCAGCCTGCCAAAGAACCCACAGGCAGGGTGCTTATTTTAGTGGATAGCCCGGTACCCGCAGTAAAAAGGGGCATAAATCGTACAGACGCCCTACACGGGCGGCTCTCTCGCCGCTCCAAACAAATTTACCGCCGACAACAGATT
>JAHDGT010000521.1 GCA_020631675.1 Bacteroidota bacterium | reverse complement strand
TGACTTTTGGGATCTTGAATTTACAACAATTGGGGAATTTGAAAATTTGACAATGGAGCTATGGGAAGAAGGGCGACCACAAGGGATCGCCCCTACTAATTGTAGCGGCACTGCTTGCCTGTGCCTTTTTACTATATCATCATTTGGGTGTGATTCCGTATTTTTAACAGACACCAGCCAATTTTACCCAAGCCATGAACTTCCTCCTGAAATTATTACAGCCGCAGCCCTTGCCGTTCGATTTAAAAGAATGGCGTACGAAGTCATTTAATGAACGCACCAAAATGTTGTGCGAGGCTTGGTGCATACAGGGCTATGGCGCACCGGGATCGGTCTATGTGTTTTATATTTTGAAGATCATTTTGTACGTCTGTGGTTGGGTGTTTTTCTGTTCCTTTTCAGAGCAATTAGGCGGCTGGTCTACTATAAGTGAGTGGTGGTATAAGGGAGAGGCTTTGGGACGTTTCATCGTTTGGAGTGTGCTGTTCGAGTGCTTGGGGCTGGGCTGTGGTAGTGGACCATTAACGGCGCGCTATTTTCCGCCTTTTGGGGGTGTTTTACATTTTGCCAGACCGGGTACGATTCGCTTACCTGCCTTTCCTAATTTACCTTTTTTCAAAGGAGATAGCCGTCGTTGGATAGATGTGGCTTTGTACTTATTATTTGTGTGTTCCTTGCTGTGGGTGTTATGTTCTTCCGCCATTCATCCTTCAGCGGTTTTGCTGCCTGTTTTATTGCTGCCAGTATTGGGTTTGATCGATAAAACCATCTTCCTCTCTGCAAGGGCAGAACACTATTGGATCGCGATGATCTGCCTCTTGTTCCCCTTGGATACCATCGCTGCTTGGAAGTGGGTGTGGTTAGCTATTTGGTGGGGTGCGGCGACATCTAAATTAAATAGACATTTCCCTGCGGTGGTGGCGGTGATGGTTAGTAATCACGCCTTGCTTCGATGGCAGTGGCTGCGCAAGAAACTATATGTGGATTACCCGAACGATCTGCGGGCGAGTCGCTTTACAACGGTATTAGCGCATTTCGGTACAGTGGTAGAATATACCTTCCCCATTTTGCTGATCTGGGGCGGTGGCGGACCATTAACGCAAGTCGCTTTAGTGATCATGTTGGTGTTCCATTTGTACATTACCAGCAGCATACCGATGGGCGTGCCTTTAGAGTGGAATGTGATCATGGTATTCGGCGCATTTGTGCTTTTTGGTATGCATGGGGAAGTAGCTATGATGAGTGTATCTGCTTTACCCTTGGTGATCGTTTTAGAGGTCAGTTTGCTGTTCGTACCTATATGGGGCAACTTTTTCCCGGAACAAGTGTCTTTTCTGAACTCGATGCGCTATTATGCGGGCAATTGGGCGTACAGCGTATGGCTATTCAAAGGCGATAGCGATGAACGTTTGGATGAGCAGATCACCAAAGCCGCCAGCACGGTCAATAAGCAGTTGGGCATGTTCTATGATGAAGAGACTTCCTTTGTGTTGACCTCCAAGGTGACGGCTTTTAGAATGATGCATTTGCATGGCAGGGCACTGCAACAATTGATCCCATTGGCGGTAGATGATGTAGAAGACTACCGCTGGCGAGACGGTGAATTGGTAGCAGGTCTGGTCTTAGGCTGGAACTTCGGCGACGGGCATTTGCACGATGAGCAGTTGCTCAGTGCCATTCAGAAAAGGTGTGACTATGAAGCCGGAGAATTGCGTTGCATCTTTGTGGAATCCCAACCCATGCTTCGCCCTATCATGGAGTACAGAATCGTAGATGCGAAAGATGGAGAACTAACATCAGGCATCGTTAAGATTGATGACTTAATGGCTTTGCAGCCTTATCCACAATAATTTTCCAAGAGTCAACTCTTTGAAAATTCGCTTAATAAATTCTTCGTGTAGCTTCGTGCTCTTCTTTCTTTGTGGTAAATCGATTTTTCATTTCATGATTTTCTAACCACAAAGAACCAAGAACACAAAGGAGCACAAAGTTTTTTGAATAAATGTCTTTAGATTGAATTACGACGCCATCATCATAGGCTCTGGTCCCAACGGACTAAGTGCTGCTATTGTCTTAGCAGAAGCAGGTCTTAAAACACTAGTCGTAGAAGCCGCCAGCACCATAGGTGGAGGCACTCGCACAGGAGAGTGGACCCTGCCCGGTTTTCAGCACGACCATTGCTCGGCGGTGCATCCCACAGGCATATTATCTCCACATTGGCGCACTTTACCCCTACAAGATTTCGGATTAGAATGGATCCATCCCTCCGCATCTGTCGCCCACCCATTAGAAGGAGAGGAGGCGGTTTTGCTCAGTCGATCCCTAGAAGAAACAGCAGCTAATTTGGGTGTAGATGGCAAGGCGTGGCGCAATATGGTCGCCCCGTTTCTGAATGACCCACATGCCTTTTTTAAAGATGCCTTAGGTCCATTGGGGATCCCTAAGCAGCCTTTCCAATTGGCTCGTTTTGGGATGAAAGCCATGCTGCCCGCTACGGTTTTAGCCAAAATATTATTCAAAGAAAAACGTGCCCGTGCGCTATTGGCGGGCAATGCCGCACATAGCGTCATTCCGCTGGACCACCCATTCAGTTCCGCTTTAGGCGTGATGTTCGCCATAATGGCGCATGTCGTAGATTGGCCCGTTGCGGCAGGAGGTTCGCAATCAATTAGCCAAGCATTGGCTGCTTATTTTAAAAGCTTAGGCGGTGAGATTCAAACCGATTTTACCGTAGAAAGTCTGGACAAGTTGCCGCCCAATGCCCTGTATCTGTTTAATACCGATCCCCTGCAATTAGCCCATATCGCCAAAGATCATTTACCTGATAGCTACCGTAAACGCCTGCGAAAAT
>JAHDGT010000520.1 GCA_020631675.1 Bacteroidota bacterium | reverse complement strand
AAGTTTTTCATCTGAACCGCGTCTAAGTGCTTGATTTTGAAGACGAAGCTCTTTTAGAGTTTCGTACTTGAAAAGTACGGGGCGAAAAAAAGCTGAAGTATTCAAGATCAATGACTTAGAGGCAAGGTCGAGAAAATAACTTTAAACTACCTCATTCATTTTCTTACCCAAAATTCATTCCCATGAAAGGTATCCCATTTTTGTTCATCAACTTTACTAAGTTGAGCTTATTGTGTTTGTTTTTATTCAGTTGGTCAGCTTGTGTGGATCGTGATCCTGACTATTGTCTGCCCAACATAGAGGAAGATCCTCCCGGACTTTGGTATCATGGCGATTTCCACGTACATGCTACGGGTGCGAGTAATGACACTGGTGGCGATTCTTTCCCTCCAGACATTAGAGCGATGGCTTTTGAAAGAGATCTCGACTTCCTCGTACTGACCGATCACAGCAATAGCACGGGTAGTGATGCCACCACTACGGAAGAAGATCCTGCATTATTCAATCAAGGTCCAGAATTTCCCTATTGGGAAACCGCTGCTGAACTCAGTGACGATATTTTCTTAATGGTTTGCGGAAACGAGATCAGTCCGGTACAAGTGGATGAAGCTGGACCTACGGGGCATATTGGCTGTATTCCTAAAGATCTTGCCAATTTTGATACTTCGGTCGTCTTTATTGATCGCCCTCGTGGAACGGTGAACGGCGCCAGCGCATTACAACAAGCAAAAGATGCGGGCTGCTTCAGCGTGCTGAACCATCCGTACTCCACTATAGCCCCATGGATCGCCTTTGACTGGACCAGCTTGGACTATGATGCGATCGAAGTTTGGAACGGAACCGTAGGCTACGATCCCTGGGACGAACAAGCTACCGCTGCTTGGATCTGTGATCTATTAGGGGGCAAGCAAGTCACGGCTATTGGCGGTAGTGACAATCACCGCATCTTTACACCCATACCTGGGCAAGGACTTGATCCCGCTTTAGGTTATCCCACTACTGCCGTTTATGCGCAAAGTCTGGCTTGGCCCGATATTATGACTGCTTTACAAGAAGGCAATACCATGATCTTTGAAGGAGATAGCCGGATCAGAATTGACGGCTATAATGATAATGGATGTTTTGGTGAACCCAAAGACATTAGAACCATCCGACTCCGAGGAACAGCAGATGCCGAATTGCCTGACCCGCAATTGATCGTTTATAGAGCCACCGGCTGTACAGACCCCAGACCAGATTTAAATCCGCCGACTTTAGCCGGAGATACCCTAAGCGTAAAAACATTGATTCCAGGAGAGTCATTTGACATTCGCTTGCCGATTTTTGGAGAAAGTGGCGTTTATACCGCTAGAGTAGCTGGTAATAGCGTACATTATCAAGCACTGTCCAGAGCCATTGTAATTCCATAACTTCTTATGCGATTATTTCCCGAATTAGAGCACTTCTGCAAGGCAAGATCAGCCGAATATGATTTGATCGCCCTTGAAAGGCAAGCTGAATTGCTGCGTTTAAGTACCTATATCAAAGCCAAACAACAAAAGGGAGCAGACTGCAAACTAATGGTGATCTGTACCCATAACTCTCGCCGTAGTCATATGGGGCAGTTGTTTTTAGCATTGGGCGCAGCTCATTTCGGACTTAGTCGGATCTTCACCTTTTCAGGCGGAACGGAAGCCACGGCTTTTAATCCTAGAGCAGTAAAGTCCTTGCAAGAGATCGGTTTTCGATTCAAAACAGAAAATGCGGAGGCGGATAATCCTATTTATGAAGTGAGTTGGTCATCCGACCAACTCACTTATCAGGCTTACTCCACCCGCTTTGATGAACCGCCAAATCCGGAAAGTGATTTCGCCGCTATTATGGTCTGTAATTCCGCGGACGAGGCTTGCCCTTTTGTGGCAGGCAGTGATTTCAGGATCGCACTTCCCTTTGAAGATCCCAAAATATATGATGATATGGAGCTGGAAAGCGTGATGTATACCGCACGTGCGCTACAAATAGCCAGAGAGATGTTCTTTGTTTGTGAAAATGTCAAAGACAAAGACAAAGACTAAGCAGCTGCTAAAGCTTCTTGAGCTTGCATTTGAAGCACTTTTTCTGCCTGCACCAAATGGCGGTAATTATGGTAGATCACCACTCTTAAAGTATCGCCCAAGCGTAGGCGAATAAAGTTAGAAATGGTAACGCCGGTCTTGGTTTTGCTTAAGCTTACTTTTTGTGCTTCTTGTAAGATGCTCAAAGTCTCTTCTTGTTGATGGATGAATTTCTCCAATCGATCTATACCCAGTTGACTGCCATTCGGGTTTTTGTCTTTGAAGGTTTTCATCTTATTGAGCTTTGGTTTGGGCAGCATGCTATTGGCAAAATAGTTACCTAGCCAACCGCTTTTAAAAGTGGGTTCTGCAGCATGCTTACTATTGGCCATTTGCTGTCGCATTTCGGGCAGATAAAAATCACCGTATAGGTTCAGGTGTTCTAGACATTCTAATATGCTCCAGCTGTCTGGATCCGCTTTCCAATTGAGTTGGTCTAAAGGCAGATCTAACCATTGCTTGGCTTGCGCCAAGTGTTGTTCGGTTCTTGTGGTCAGATCGGCAAGCAATAGTTCTGTCGCTATTTTCATGGTCTTTAAGTTTTTTGTTTGTTATCGTACTGCAAAGTTGGACTAAACTGGAATGCTAATTATTGATTGAAATCAAGAATACACGCTCAATTTGAAAATTTGGTAATGAGACAATTTGAAAATGATATTTGCTGGAAACAAGCATTTTCAAATTCTCAAATTGACTCATTTTCAAATTGTGTTGTGCGAGGGATAGTAGTGGTTATGAAGCCGCCTGAATGCGCCCTGTTTGGCGGCG
>JAHDGT010000519.1 GCA_020631675.1 Bacteroidota bacterium | reverse complement strand
TGTTGTGCGAGGGATAGGAGTGGTACTAAATGGGATAGATGGGGCGTGAGTGCCTGCTTGGCGGGGGCGGCCCAGAGGTAGCCACCGCCAAGTAGTGCAACGAACCCCCAGATAGCCCATTTTGTAGGAACGGATAGCCCGGTGACCTGCCGCAGGCGGGCACGCACCCTGCTGAAAATATTGATACAATTATAAATAAGAAAAGCCTCGCTTTGCGCAGCGAGGCTTTATCTTTTAACCCAAACTTTAAACTCTATGCCATGTATACTTACTAAGTTTCAACTATCAGGCCAAAAAATGGAATGGGCTGTGATTTTCTATTTTGTTACAGAATTATGACTATTTGCGTGTCATTCGCCTTTTACAATATAGGCGAAACGTTTTTTCAGTTGCATGAATGGTCGCTCTAGGAACCTATAACTGAACCAAGCGATGCACAGGCTGAGGATAAAGGTGAGAAGTGTATCGAAAATAAGTACGCCATAAAGCTGACTATTCATGCCAATACGAGTACTTATTTGCAAGCCAATGAGAATACCGATGAAGTGGAGGCAGTACAAACCGTAGGAACGCACGCCCCAATAGGTGGTGAAACGATTGTTGCCGGCTTTGAATAGAGAGTGTTTGGCATAACATTGTTCTAAAACGACAAAGGCGAAGAAGCCTGAAAAGATCAGTCGCTCGAATGCCATGCTGAGGGGCCAGACCTCTTGAAAAAAAGTACTGCGACCGAAGTAGAGCACCACACCGATGAAATAGAACAAAGCGATGGTATTTTTGGGGAGCTGTTCGATCCACTTTTTAAATCGCTCGCTCATGTATATACCGTATGCCACGAAACCACCTACGCACATATCGCTTATAGCACTGAAGGTATGGTATTTGAGTGTTACCGGATCTGGGTGTAAATAGCGGAAACCGAAAGAGAATAGGAGTATTATACTGAATAGGTAGGGATAGAAACGTAAAGGAAGAAAGAATAGCAGTAGGGGCCATATGAGATAGAACTGCTCTTCTATTCCGACTGACCATAGTACGCCTAACATAGAGGCGTCAGGAGATCCATTGTATAGTGTGTCGAAATTGGGCAGAAAAGTGATGTATAAAAATGGACTAGCGGTTTCTGTGGGAACTTGCCCCAGCAGACTTTTTAAGTAAGGGAAAATCACAAAGCCGAAGAAAACGCTTGCAAAGTAAAGGGGCCAGATACGCAAAAAACGCCGCATATAAAAGTAGCCGATGTGTATTTTTCCTTTGAGCTGTTGTTCGTTGAGTAATAGAAAAGTGATCAAAAAGCCAGAAAGAACAAAGAAGAAATTCACCCCTAACTCGGCATTGATGAATAGTTCTGATACGAACTGATGGATACTACTCTCTTTAACTGCTGCTGTTGTTGTATGAAAAGAATGATTTAGAAATACCCCTAAAAAAGCGAAAAAACGCAGCGCATCGAGGTTTTCGAAGTAGATTCGATGTTTTTTTTCTGTAGCTGTTGACATGCTGCCTGGCTTTTAGCGATTTTATTAAATCAGTTGGTCGAAGCGACTTCCAATGCTACCCCTTTAGGATCTTTTTGAATAGAAGTACTAGGAGGTTTTCCGTGGTGCAAAACTAATAGTAAAGTGACGACATAAAAAGGCAAGCAAGGAATCTTATAGCGGGCGAGTGCACCGAAATTATAACTGGTGAAGCCGACGGCAAAGGCAAAAAACAAGGCAAATACCAAAAAGCAGAGAATGATGGGTTGGCTGAATATGATCCTCCAAACTTTGAAAAAACCGACTTTAAGGAATACATATAGGGTCATGAAAAGCATGAACATGCTTTCTAAAGAGGTGAGCAACATGACGGGGCTATCTACCTTATGCGGATAAGGGCGGAAAAGGGTGACATTGACCGCTGCGGGGAATTTGGCGAAAATACCCGCAGGAGTGAATGTGATCTCACCAAAATCATAGCCACTCTGATCACGGGTCTCGCTGAGCACACCATGCCACGACTGGAAATCAATGGCCATGGATACGAATTTATTAACGAAAGCCATTCCTAAACCACTGATCTGGTCGCGTAAAAAATAAACACCGATCGCACTAAAGAAAACGAATACGCTTAGCGTAAAAATCCGAAGATTCCAAAATTTGAGCATTTGGAAATGATGCAGGATGACCCACAGTACGGCGGCAGGCAAAAAAGCGGTCAGTATGTATCCTTTTATGACATTGATCAGCCAGGCGGATGCCCACATGATCAATAGACTGCTGATGATTCGGTCTTTCTTAATGAATAGATGATACCAACCATAAACGAACCAACCGAGCGCACTCATGGTAATGGTATCCTTTAATAAACCAGAACCCCAAAAGATGACCGAAGGGATGGCGAATACAGCCAAAGCCAGAGAATAATGAAGATTAGGGTAACGATCGGTCAGGACTCTATACAAAGCCCACATTCCGGAAAATGAGAGCGTGGCCATCATAATAGATACAAGCCAATAGCTTTTGAAGCATATAAAGCTAAGTATGGTGGAAAACTGCATCACTTTTAAAGTGGACGCACTTCTGAAATAACTGAAATACTTGTCGGTATATTCAAAGGTGTTCAGATGAAACTCACCCGGACCAAGAAAGAGGAGTCGCCAACCCTTTTCGGGATCATTCACGATCACATCATGAATGATAAGACTGTAGTCAAAATAAAGGGTGCTGTCTCCTCCAGCGTAGTAAAAAGTGTAAATGGAGCAAAAGCCAAGTGCGCCTAACCATTTGAGCCATAAACCGGCCATCATATATGGCACATAGGGCGTGTTCGCATAACGCGCACGAGCAAACAGCAATACCATGACTGATATGATTCCCATATA
>JAHDGT010000518.1 GCA_020631675.1 Bacteroidota bacterium | reverse complement strand
CACCACTGATGACAATGGCTGGAAATCTCCAGATGATGACATCCTCAAAATTCTTCATGCACCAGAGCTGCCCAGAACCTCCACTTCCCCGCCTAAAACGCATATGCTGCTTTCCGACCCTGTTACCTATCCGCCTTTGTCGGAATTAGCAGGACCCATGCTCAAATTGGCAGGTTCGCGGGTCAACCCCAAAAACAACTACTACCACGGAAGACATGGCGGCACCTCTCCTAGAATACTGACCATCAAAGATGGCTCCACAGTAGATTTGAACATTCCCGATGGGGCAGAGGTCATGTCTACTTATTGGGCAGTAGACGGTCAGCGTTTCGCCTTGGCCGTAGGCTTTGAAGACCGAGTGGAATTGTGGATGGGCGACCTTAGCGGAAAGGTGGAAAAAGTGCCCAATATGATCTTGAACCCCATCATGGACCAAGCCGTAAGGTGGTTTCCTGATCAAGAAAAATTATTGGTCAGAAGAATCAATGATCGCGGACCCGCTCCTAAGGCACCAAACATGCCCAAAGGACCTAAAATATCCGAAGATGCGGGTGCGGGCGCAAGATCCACCTACGAAGCCAGAAACTTACTAGAAAACGCCCATGATGAAGAACTCTTCAGCTACTACAGCCAGTGTGAACTGGTGATCTATGATATAAAAACCAAAAAAGCGCAGGTGGTGGGTCCTAGTGCCTCCTATGTGTATGGAGCAGTATCTCCAGATGGAAACTACTTATTGGTAGAACGACTAAGAAAACCTTGGTCGCAAGAAGTAGCTTGGTGGCGATTCGCCAATGATATTGAGGTATGGGATCTAAAAGGAAACTTGGTCAAAAGCATTGCCCAACAACCCTTAGCAGATGAAGTACCCGTACATGGTGTGATCACCGGGCCTCGCTATGTGTCTTGGCAACCCACAGCTCCTCACTCACTGGTTTGGCGTGAGGCACTAGATGGTGGTGATCCCGTAGCAGAAGCCGACTTCAGAGATCGCCTAATGAGGTGGGAAGCCCCATTTAAAGGCGAGCCAGAAGAGATCTACAAAGCAGAGCATCGCATACGTACAACCTGGTGGGCAGAAGAAGAAGGTATGCTTTTAGTCTACCAAAGAGAACGCATGAAAAGATGGCGTTATGCTTGGTTGGTAGACGTAGATAAAGGCACTTCTAAACTGTGGTTCGACCTCAACGAAAAAGACCGTTATAACGATCCCGGCTATCCACTTTTCACGCGTTTAGACAATGGTTGGGAGGTCATTAAAGTAGAAGATGGCGCGATGTATTTCCGCGGCAGCGGAGGTACTAAAGAAGGGGATCGCCCCTTTGTAGACAAAAGGTATTTAGAGAGTCAAGAAGTAGAACGACTATTCCGCTCGCCTAAAGACAAATACGAATACTTCGTGGGTTTTGGTGAAGAGCCGAACACCTTCATCATGAGTTCTGAATCCAATAAAGTAGTACCCAATTTCTACTTAGCCACCCTAGGAGATGCCATTGAAGCCGAAGCAGGAGAAGCCACCCGCTCACATAGCAAAAAGCCCATTACCCGCTTCCAAGACCCCAGTCCGGAATTACGAGATATAGAAAGCAAGATCATTCGCTACACAAGAGATGATGGTGTAGAACTGAGCTTCAAATTGCTATTGCCGCCAGGCTATAAAGAAGGGGATAAAGTACCTACGGTGGTCTATGCCTACCCCTTAGAATACTCAGGCGCGAAAACCGCCGGACAGGTAAGAGGTTCGTCCAGTCGCTTTATGCGTATTTGGGGAGCATCGCACAAATACTTCCTACTGCGCGGCTATGCCGTTATGGACAATACCGCCATGCCCATGGTAGGTGATCCCGAAACCGTTTACGACACCTTCGTACCCCAACTAGTCGCAGATGCCGAAGCCGCTGTTGACAAGATCATAGACATGGGCATTGCCGATCCAGATAGAATAGGCGTGATCGGTCACAGCCACGGTGGCTTGATGGTAGCCAATTTATTGGCACATACCGACCTATTCGCCGCGGGCATCGCGCGTAGTGGCTCCTACAATAAAACCAACCAGCCCTTCGGCTTCCAAGGAGAGCGCCGTTCTCTTTTTGAGGCTACTAAATCCTATATCGACTGCTCGCCCACCTTCTTTGCCGATAAGGTGAACGAGCCAGTATTGGTCATTCATGGCGCCGATGATTCTAACCCCGGCACGCTCACTTTCCAATCGGAGGTATTCTACGAAGCCGTACGCGGTTCCGGCGGCACTGCCCGCATGGTGCTATTGCCTTTTGAGGACCATAACTACCGCGCCAAAGAATCTATTGAGCATGTACTATGGGAGCAACTCAACTGGTTTGATAAGCACGTGAAGAATAGGGAAGTTCCTGCTGATAAGCCTACTGATAAACTGAGTAAAAAAGGTAATAAGAAGTAAATCGCATCTATATTCTTGCCTGAAAAGCCGCAGTGAATTTTATCTGATTTGCTGTGGCTTTTTACTTGTTGTATCGCTCTTTTTTTGTGGTTGAAATGATTATTGTTCGTTTTGATATTCTGGTTTTATTTGGATAACGTAGTATAAATCCCCACGTGTACCCTCCTCTCTGACCACAGTATATATATTTTCTACCCAATGGTTATCTTTCGATAATTACTCGTCCCAATATTCAATTGAAATTTTGGTTCCCATTAAATGTTGACGCAATAAAACAGTACCCCTCAGGTCTGCATTTCTCAGGTCCGCCCCCCTAAAGTCCACATCCACTAACATCAAATCTCTTAAATCAGCATTAAATAAAATTGCATCTCTTAAATCTACACTATATAAAGACACTCTCCTTAAATCTGCAAACTGTAAAGACACCTCTCTTAAATTTGACCTAT
>JAHDGT010000517.1 GCA_020631675.1 Bacteroidota bacterium | reverse complement strand
ATGCCGCCGCTCAGTGCGCTCCTTAGCCCCCTCATTTCCACTCCTATCCCTTGCGGAAGTACGGCAAAATCTGACCTTTACCCGCGCGAAGGATAGCAGTGGTATTAAGGGTGCTGAATGGCGAGTGAGTGCGCCTGTTGCGGGGGCGGCCCAGAGGTAGCCACCGCAACAGGCAGCAACGAACCGACAGGCAGTGCGCTTAATAAGAACGGATAGCCTGACCACGCAGTTAAAAGCGGGCACTTTTCAAGATCCGAAATCTTGCTATGGCGCAAATTCATGAAGGTGTTCTATCTATTTTTTCCCGCAAAGCAGTGCCCGCTTTTTATTGCGTGGACGCGCCCTAAAATTGAACATCTACCATCTAATGTACTAGCTCAATACCACTTTGGAGACCTGCTTTTCAGCGATTGAATTCAGTTCAAACAAGTAGGTTCCAGCAGGCAAATTCGGGCGATTCATTTGTATCTCTTGTTTGCCAGATGCCTGCCAGCCCAAGGGTAAGCGCATCAAGCACTTGCCTTGCAGATCGTATATAGCCAATTGAACGACAGCACTTTGTGCCTGATCAAACTGAAGTGTTAATTGATCATTCGCAGGTTGTGGGTAGACTTGGAATCTTGACAGTGCAGCGTTTACATTGCTCTCATGAATACCAACGGGCAAGCCATCTTCATCAAAGTAAACATTTGGCTTACCGCAAATGGTGTGTTTAGCTCCTTCGGTTGAGCGGTAGATGCCTCTACCATAAGTGGCTAAATAGGTGACATAGCAATTATTCTGAATGGCGGGTGCCAAGCAGGGCGTTACCCCATTGCAATCTGGATGGTCTGTAGAGTTATTAACATCTGTAAAGTATAGCTCTTGGCGAATTTGATGAACAGGCACATTACCCATACCTGTATTTTGTGGCGTCCACTCGTAGTCATTCTCTTCATTTTTCACGCCTGCCCATAAGCCAAATTCTGTTGCTGCCAGAATACGTTGAGGATCGTTTTTATCAAACTTCACATCAAAGACGGGCATAGGTGGCAAGTCTCCTTGTATGGATACCCAAGAAGCACCGCCATTGCCTGAATAGTAGATATGATTTTCATTGCCATAGTTGCCCATAGAGACAACCAGATCGTCTCCCCAGTGGCTGCTGGATAAATCATTATGGTATATTCTCACATCTATACCGGTAATGTAACGGTCGGCTTCTATTAATTCAAAATCTCCATCAAAATCATCTATTGTAGCAGAATACTGACTCTCTAAATCAATGTCTTGAATGTCGCTTATAGAATAGACATAACCATTTGTTAAGCCTGCATAAATTTTATTCGCATCTCCCCTTGCGCACAAAGTGGAAACTTTGCCACTACTCACCCCATCAGGAAAAATGTACCAACTTGGGGAGATCCCTACATCTAATGCATCAAGGGTGAACCAGACACCATAACCTGTACCGGCCGCGAAAATCGAGTTCACGTCATTAGAGGTGTCATCAGATAGAACTTGCTCATTATAAGCGGTTATATCTTCTTGTAAAACAAATGGAACGATAAAAATAGGGCCACCATCTAAACTGCCAGGATTGTAGGGATTATTGGCAGCATTATCATAAAAATACCAGAAGCTATCTCCCCCGTCTGAAGATCGTCTTATCTCTCCTACTGTATATTCTAAGAACTGCTTGCCGGGCAGTAGCAGTGAGAGATCGCAGTAGCCGCCAATACCTCCCATTAATTTTCGACCATGTTTAGGGTCTGCTAATTTTCTTTCTAAATAGACGGTTCCCATTTCTAAGCCCCCTGCGATCACTCGGCCTTGTGGGTCAGCACTTAATCCAAAAAACTGACCATTGTGTAAGCCTTTAGAACGCAACTCAAAATTCAAACTATTACTTGATGCATTAGTGCTGTAAAAAATGCCTCTGTCAGTTTCGGCATATAGTCTTTCTGGATCATTGGGGTCATAATGCAGTCCGTAGACTTCTACCCAATTGTTAGTTGGAGCATCTTCTATGGAGTCATCTATGAGTTGTGACCAGCCTGTTATTTTTTTCCAACGCCAGATTTCATGTAAGCCTATTAATAACTCATCTGGATCTTCTGGGTGAATAGCTATTGCTAAATCCACATAGGTTCTTCCCTCGCAATCGTAGCTGTTGGAATATCTACTAAAAGGTCTGAATTCATCGCCCTCCTCTCCTATTGTATCCCAAGTGTCTCCTCCGTCTTCAGAACGTAAGATATAATCTTTACAATAATTGTAATATTGCGTGGAAATAGCATATAATATCATGTCATCAGAAGGTGCAACTGCAACAACTTTATTCCCAGCTCTTTTAGGGAAAGACAGGCTATCTGTGGGGCTACTTTTGTCTTCAAAGGTCAGTCCATCTGCTAAGGATCTAAAGTATTGTTTGCCTACCGTAGTATGGACTATTCCTGTAGAGGAAATATCTATAGAATAGACCACTGTATCAGGTAAGGCGATGGGAGAAAACCAAGTTTCTCCAAAGTCGTCCGAAATTTTCAAGCCAGTATTGGTGCCCACATAAAGTCTATCTTCATGAGAATCCATATCATTTATGAAGCCCCAGTTTAAGTGGGCTATGTTAACGGCATCGGATAGGGCCCCTTCCTCCAAATTGGGCACAGTGTTACTCAGCAGTTGATAACTCTCCCCTTGATCAGAGGAACGGTATAAACCATGACCTACTCCAAGAAATATAGAACTTTCAATATCTCCATACGCCAAGTTATTATAGTACATCTGATTACCTGTCCCATAAAAAATAGTACCATCCGCCATTTGATGTAGGGCACTAGCGCCTAAGTGTTCAACGGTCTGATTTTGAGGATGATCCACCCAGCTCGCTCCGCCATTG
>JAHDGT010000516.1 GCA_020631675.1 Bacteroidota bacterium | reverse complement strand
GAACTTTATGTTTATTCTCAAAAATGCTTGCGGATATTATCGGTAGCGTTTTATTTTTGTTGCTTATTCCTATTCCAAAGGGGCAATGAAATCAAAGTGTTTTTAGGAATAGGATAACTGTAACCATTCAATCCAGATGGCAAGTAAGGGCTGTCTGCAAACAACTGAAAATTATGTCTAACGCACGTTTTGATGCGATCGATAGCGCATTAGCTCGACCCTTTGTTAAGGTGACGCCACCTTCCAATAAGATCTCTGATTATTTTGCTTCACGTGTTTTCACGAATGACACGATGCGGAATTACTTGACCAAAGATGCTTTCATTTCTGTGATGGCAGCTATTGAGGGCGGGAAGAAGATCGATAGAGAATTGGCGGATGATGTGGCTAATGCCATGAAATCTTGGGCGATCGAGAATGGGGCGACTTCTTATACGCATTGGTTCCAACCCTTAACAGGTTCTACTGCTCAGAAGCACGATACCTTTTTCACACCGATGGATGACAGTAAGGGAATTGAGAAGTTCGGTGGAGACACTTTGATCCAACAGGAGCCGGATGGTTCTAGTTTCCCTTCTGGTGGTTTGCGTGTTACTTTTGAAGCTCGTGGCTATACGGCTTGGGATCCTTCTTCTCCTGCTTTTTTATTAGAGGTTGGAGGTGCGACCACGCTTTGCATTCCTACTATTTTCATTTCTTATACGGGTGAGGCATTAGATTATAAAACGCCTCTTTTACGCGCTTTGAAATATGTGAACAAGTCGGCAGTGGACGTATGCCACTATTTTGACAAGAGCATAGAGCGCGTTGTTCCTACTTTAGGTTGGGAGCAGGAATATTTCTTGGTGGATGCCGCTTTATTCACGGCTCGCCCTGACTTGATGGCCACGGGTAGAACTTTAATTGGTGCTCGCCCTGCGAAAGGTCAGCAGTTGGATGATCATTATTTCGGATCCATTCCTGAGCGTGTTCATGCTTTCATGTTGGATTTCGAGACAGAGGCTTTGAAACTGGGTATTACGGTAAGTACGCGTCATAATGAAGTAGCACCGGGTCAGTATGAATGTGCTCCGGTATTTTCTGATGCCAATACCGCGATCGACAAAAACCAGTTGTTGATGGACATCATGGAGCATGTCGCGGTTCGCCATCAATTGCGTGTTTTGTTCCATGAGAAACCTTATGCGGGTGTGAACGGATCGGGCAAACACAATAATTGGTCTTTAGCTACGGATACGGGTAATAACTTATTATCTCCGAGTAATAACTTGCGCTTCTTGTCTTTCTTCGTGAATACGATAAAGGCGGTAAGTGTACATTCTGATTTATTACGTGCTGCGATCGCGAGTGCGGGTAACGACCACCGTTTGGGTGCGAATGAGGCGCCTCCTGCTATCATCTCCGTATTCATTGGCTCAACACTTAGCCAAGTATTAGATAAAGTAGAAAACGCGGTTGGTCTTGATAAGAATATTGAAGAGATCAAAAAGAATGTGATCGAGTCTATTCCTGATATTATGCTGGATAATACGGATCGTAACCGTACCTCTCCTTTTGCATTCACGGGTAATAAGTTCGAGGTTAGAGCGGTAGGTTCTACTGCGAACTGTGCGGCCACTATGTTGATCTTAAATACGATCATGGCTGAACAGTTGAAGCAATTTAAGACTGAAGTTGACGCTTTGATCGAAGGTGGTGAAAGTCAGGATGCTGCTTTATTGCGTATCATCCGCAAGTACATCACAGAGTCCAAGCACATCTTGTTCGAAGGAGACAACTATAGTGATGAGTGGGCGAAAGAAGCTGAAAAACGCGGCTTGAGCAATATTAAAGTGACACCTTATGCTTTGGATTTCTTAGTGACGGATGCTGCTAAAGCTCTTTTGGTCGGCAATGGCATTTATCAAGAAAGAGAGTTGATGGCTCATTATGAGGTCTTACAGGAGAACTACTTGATGAAGATCGATATTGAAAGTCGGGTATTAGAGGATATGGTCATTAGCCAAGTGATTCCGGCAGCTGTTCGTTATCAGAATGAGTTAGCGGGCAACGTACTTTCATTAAAAGAGCTTGAGTTAGCTGAATCTAGTTATAAGGCACAGTTAGACTTACTCAAAGAAGTATCTAAGCACCTGAACAAGTTGAAAAAAGGAGTAGATAAGATGAGTAAAGCGAGAACAAAAGCAGAGTCGAAAGGACATGCTGATGTACAAGCTAAAGCTTATTGTGACACCGTAAAAGTGTTATTCGATGATATCAGAAATAGTGCGGATGCTTTAGAGCGCATTATTGACGATGAGTTATGGCCATTGCCTAAATATCGTGAGTTACTTTTCATCCGTTAATCAATAGATAAGTAAGTAATTACACTGTAAACAAAACCCGCTGAGTGCATTCACTCAGCGGGTTTTGTTTTTTCCGGGAGTCTGAAGTAAGTTTTTCATCTAAAAGGTAACCAATCAAAAAAATGTCCGTATAACAAAGCATCAGGGACATAAAACACATATTAAAAACCATGTTTGATTAATTCTTTAAAGTGTATATTTTCTACAAAATGGCATGGTTTATGAGTAATAGATGGAAGAGACGGTTCCCTCTTACCGTATTAAAACGGTTACCCTTCCCCGATTCATCCCTAAGCTGTACTATCTGTTTAGTGTTAGGTGCATTCCCAATACAAGCACTTTTATTGAGACACTAATGCGGATTTAACAATGTTCTATTTGTGCACTTTTTAAGTCGTGCCGAACACGCAGGCTGATTCTAATTCATAACATGTGCGTGTTCTTGGTGAGGAGGGGCTAGGCGGTTCGGCATTTTTTTATTTTTTCTTGAAAAGCACAAGACAAAGAACTTCTAACAAACAACAGATTTTTGGTTT
>JAHDGT010000033.1:15682-18166 GCA_020631675.1 Bacteroidota bacterium | reverse complement strand
CTAAATCCGTATCGATCTGGCAATCCCGCACATAGGTCTTCTCTCGGTGGATTTCCTCTTTAAACAAATCTTGATACTCTCCTTCTTTCAACTCTTGCATAGACTCCGCAAGGATCTTCTGGTACATATCAAAGCCAATGTCACTGATGAATCCACTTTGCTCACCACCCAATAAATTACCCGCACCACGGATGTCCAAATCCCGCATAGCGATCTGGAAACCACTGCCTAAATCACTGAACTGCTCAATCGCTTTTAGTCTACGGCGAGAATCATCAGATAGCGTATGCATAGGCGGTGCGATCAAATAGCAAAATGCCTTTTGGTTATTACGTCCTACCCTACCCCTTAACTGGTGCAGATCACTTAAACCGAAGTTCTGCGCATTATTGATGATCATGGTATTGGCATTGGTCACATCCAAGCCCGATTCTACAATATTGGTACAAATCAACACATCATACTTCCCATCAATGAACTTGAGCATTTTTTCCTCCAATTCCTTGTTTTCCAACTGTCCGTGCGCCATGCCAATATCCACATCAGGGCACAAACGCTTGATCATAGCAGCCACCTCCACCAAGTCTTTCACTCTATTGTGGATGAAGTACACCTGCCCTCCTCTGTACACCTCGTAGTTGATCGCATCTCGTATTCGAGCATCATCAAAAGGAATCATCTCGGTATGTACCGGCTGGCGGTTGGGTGGTGGGGTATTGATTACCGTCAGATCCCTCGCACTCATCAAAGAGAACTGAAGCGTCCTTGGAATAGGTGTAGCTGTCAATGTTAAAGTATCCACATTCACCTTCGCCGCTCGTAGTTTCTCTTTAGCTCCCACCCCGAATTTCTGCTCTTCATCAACGATCAGCAGTCCCAAGTTTTTGAACTTTACCTTCTTGCTTAAAATAGCATGAGTACCGATCAGGATGTCGATTTTGCCCGCTTCTAACTCTTTTAGCGTTTCATTCTTTTGCTTGGTGGTTTTAAAGCGATTAATAAAATCCACCGTACAAGGCAGATCACTCAATCTATCTCGGAATGTCTTCGCATGTTGCAAAGCCAAAATGGTGGTAGGCACTAAAACAGCCACCTGCTTACCATCTACCACCGCCTTGAAGGCAGCACGAATCGCCACCTCCGTTTTACCAAAGCCCACATCTCCACAAATCAAACGATCCATGGGATTAGCGGCTTCCATATCGCGCTTCACATCTTGAGTAGCTTTAAGCTGATCGGGCGTATCCTCATAAATGAAAGAGGCTTCTAATTCCGCCTGTAAATAGCTATCTGGTGAAAAGGCAAAACCTGGTGCTGCTTTTCTCTTTGCGTATAACTTGATCAAATCAGCGGCAATATCTTTGATCTGACGTTTGGTTTTACGCTTCACCGCCGCCCAAGCATCACTGCCCAACTTATTGACCTTCGGCTTCCGTCCTTCTTTACCTACATAGCGCGATACCTTATGCAAGGAATTGATGTTCACATAGAGCACGTCTTTATCCTTGTATAAAATCTTGATCACCTCCTGCTTCTTGCCATTTACCTCAATGGTTTCTAAACCCGCATACTGCCCTACGCCATGATCAATATGGGTGATGTAATCTCGTGGGCGAAGCTCCTGCAAGAGCTTGACCGACATCGCCTTTTCTTTCGAGTATCCCCGCTTGATCTGGTATTTGTGGTAACGCTCAAAGATCTGGTGATCGGTATACACCGCCAATCGCAAGCCTTCATCCACAAAGCCCTCATGTATGGTGTCTGTTAAAGATTGATAGCTGGCTTGCGCCTCCATATCCGTTAAAATCGCATCAAAACGACGTACTTGTCTGGCAGAACCCGCGAATAAGACATTTCTGAAGCCTCTGTTTTCATTGTGCTTCAGATCCTTCGCTAATAAGTTGAAATTCTTGTTGAAGGGTGGTTGCGGACGAGCATCGTATTCGATCACCGTTCTCGCATCTGTTTTATTGAAATAGCGAGTCGCACCAAATTCAATGATCGGGAAAGCAGCTAAATCATTTTTTATCGCAGCCGAGTCAATAAAATTCTGTGGTGCGTCTTTCGTCGTTAACATATTCTCCTCTTCGTCAAAATCTATCTCCTCTTCTGGTCTTGCTTTTAGCGCATCGATCAGCTCCATTGCTTTATCATAGCAAGTCTGATTGATGTCTATCAACTCCAGCATATCCTCTACCCAGACCACCGCATTCTCCGGCAACACTTTAAACAAAGAAGTCTTTTCCCCACCACTGAACTGGTTCTGAATATCAGGTACAATGGTCACCGACTGTATCTTCCGAACCGATAATTGCGAAAGCGGATCAAAGATCCGAATACTATCTATCTCATCACCGAACAACTCCACTCGATAAGGCAGGTCATTGCCAAAACTGTAAATATCCACTATACCACCTCGTACGCTGAACTGCCCGGGCTCGTACACATAATCCACTCGATCAAAGCCATATTCTACCAATACCT
>JAHDGT010000033.1:13148-15672 GCA_020631675.1 Bacteroidota bacterium | reverse complement strand
AATCCACGTCCAAACTTTCGTCTTTGCGCATTTTGATGGTATTCTCACTCAACACCCGTGTATCAACGATTTTCTCGAATAAAGCGTGAGGGTAAGTAACGATCAACTCTCCTGATGTCTCACTGTGCACCAGCTTGCTCACTACCTCCGCACGCATCAAAACATTGGTCTTGTTAATGGTGTCCAGATAGCCGGGCTTCTTGAATGAATCTGGAAAAAAATGCACCTTCTTTTTACCTAAAACCGTCTTGAGGTCGTTCTGAAAATAAGCCGCATCTTCCTTATTCGCCAAAATGAAAACATGTGACCTGGGATCATTTTTGTATGCCGCTCCAGCGACGAAAGCTCCTAAAGAACCCTTCCAACCTTTTACATGATATCGAGCATCTGCCAATATCCCTACATCCGCCAAACGTTGTGTTCGCGAATCCTCTTGATAGTGCTTTAATAGCTGCTGTATCTCCATACTGTACTATACAATTACGGTTATCACAAATGACCTAATGTCGATACCTACTTGACTTAAGCAAGTAAATATCGACTAATTATGATTTTCAGGGCGCATCCACGCAATAAGTAGGCTTCCAATCAAAGCTATTGAATAACATTCATTGCGTGCAGGACATCTTATGTCTTACGTCTTGAGTCTTATGTCTGAAGGCGTCAGCCTTCTCACTGCGTGGTCGGGCTATCCGTTAAAATTCAGCCCCTGCCTGCTGCTGTTTGGCAGGCTTAAAAATGGCTACCTCTGGGCCGCCTTTTTAAGCCGCCAAACAGGGCGCATTCAGTGGCTTCATTACCACTCCTATCCCTTGCGTGACACAGTTTAAAAATCTCAACTTCGCAAAGATAGCTGCTTAATCAACAAAAAAAGGCTGCTGAACAAGAAGTTCAACAGCCTGAGAAAGATTTAGGTTCAGTAACATGCTTTTTAAAAGCAGCGCAAAAGTGAACATAAGATTTAGATGGAACAGTAAGCACTTCAAACTCAGTCGAAGTCTTATGTCTTATGTCTTATGCTAAATTAGAATTTAAAGCCCACACTAAGCACCATTTGTCCATTGTTACGATTGACATCGGCCGTGGCAACAGCTTCATCAGCAAGGAAATAGGGCTGATAACTTACACCATCAAAAGAACGGGTATAGGCAGCATCCACATACACACTCTTCTCTCTGAAACCACCACCTAAGCTGATCTGCTGGCGGTGAGCGTCCGCATCATATTCAAACGGACTGCTGGCGAAAGAATAGCCTGCTCTGGCTCGCCACTGGTTGAATACCAGCTCACTACCTACTCTTACCGTATGTGAAGCTTTATAGCCATCAGACATGATCTCATTGAGTTGATTCGCATAGGTGATCAGATCCGAATCATTATCGTCAAAGCTGAATTTCATTTGTCCATAGTCGGCATATACATAGTCAGCAGAGATGAAACCACGACGACCTAACATATAAGCAGCACTGGCGACCGCACGCCAAGGACCCGCTAAGTTGTATTCGTAAACACTACTGATATCATCACTATACTCTTGTCCTAAACGAGTTGAAGAAAGCAGAATCTGATAGGATTCACTAACTGACATATTACTTGGCGTATGGAAAGCCAGACCTGCTCTGAAGTTATCATTGATCTTATAGGAAAAACCCAGCTTCGCATTCAGGCCTATACCTGTATCTTCTATTGTTTCGTACAAAAGAATATTCTCCATTTCGTCATGATTGTCATCATCATCACTCTCGGCGAAAGAATAGACACTTTCATAACGCAACACATTAAAAGCAGCAGATGCCCCCAAGTATAAACGATCGCGGTAGTTCGCTCCTAATGCGAAAGTGTAAGCTTCAGTAGCTCCCTTAGATTCAAAGTTTTCCACTTGACGAATATCTCCATCCGCGGCTATACCTACATATTCATTCTGGAACTCGGCAGATGGGTCGATCACATAAGCGTTCCACGCTAAGCCTGCATCAAAAGGATAATTGTTCAGATCGCCCTGTCCTAAACCATTAGCCGTCTGTGCGAAATAGTCGCTGATGGAATTATCCGGGTTAAAACCGTTCAAGCCACGTTTCGTGCTCAAGTGGTTAAAACGATCAATGGTAAAGGCGAAGTTGACCGCACGCCAGTTGGTATTATCTCCTCTGCGGGCTTTGCGCTCCGCATTAGAGATCGCGATACCGAAATTTTGAATGTGGAATCGACTGCCACGCTCTTGGGTCGTACTGCCCCAATAGTCGCTATTCGTACCATAAAGGAAAATAGCAGGAGAAATGGTCATTTCCGAACGTCGGAAGAAGCCGATGCCGGCAGGGTTCACAGAGGCAGAATGAACATCACCGCCTAAAGCACCGAAGGCACCACCCACACCTATGGTTCGGGCTGTTCCGCCAGTATTGGCGGGTTGGTTGAATAATAAAGCATCAGAAGTGCTTTGTGCGAAGGTCGCACCAATAGGGATCAAAGACAATAGGGCACAAATGAACAGTAGTTTGCGCATAATATGGATAATAGATGATTT
>JAHDGT010000033.1:0-13048 GCA_020631675.1 Bacteroidota bacterium | reverse complement strand
ACAATAGGGCACAAATGAACAGTAGTTTGCGCATAATATGGATAATAGATGATTTAAAATACAAAACCGCTTTTCATCACGAACAAGTGAGATATGTCAAAGGTACATACCGAAACACAAGCGAGTGGATGAAAAGCGGTTAAATGTTAAAATCCGATAGTTGGACTTTTGCTGTTGTTAGCGCTGATTATCAAGAACCAGCAATTACAATGAAAAACGGAGAACTTTAAGTCGTTTTGTTAAGGAATAAACAAGTCCGGATTGAAATGACTCCGGACTTGTTATTTCATTTTGATTAACGACGCTTACTTGAGCTTGAAGAACCGCCACGGCTCTTTGAAGAAGAAGATGCGCCTGAACGAGAGCTACCACCTGAGAAAGAGCGAGAGCTACCGCTATTGCTTCTTGAAGAACCGAAGCTACTTGACTTTCCTGAGCGAGAAGGTGAGCTCTTGTAAGATTTAGAGCTGTTGCTTCTGCTATTGCCGCCATTGTAGCTGCGAGACTTATTGTAAGAAGAACCACCATTGTTGCTCTTCATCTTATTAGAGTAAGACTTTACTCGATCAGAGAATGAAGGCTTAGACTTCTTAGTCTGCTGCTGCGTAGACTTAGAAGAGTTGTAAGATGGCTTACTTTGGTTATTCGACTTCGGTGTGTAGTTATTAGACTTGTTATAGTCGCTACCCTTGCTCTGTGTACTATAAGTATTAGGGCGAGAAGTAGGCTGAGAAGTAGCACCTTTAGTGATCGTACCAGAAGTGCTATTCGTGTTCACACTTGAACCTGGGCGAGTTGTACCCGCAACACCAGAAGTATTAGCTGGCGTATAATCATTCGAGCTATTGTTAGTAGCTGGATTGAAGGTATCACGTGGGTTACTTAGGTTACCAGAAGTTTGATAACCACTACCACTGTTAGAGTAGCCATCGTAAGTTTGGCTATTAGGTACTTGAGAAGCACCACCACGATCCTTACCACTGCTCACACCTGAACCTGCTGTTGTATTGTTAGATACTGGCACTGCAGAACCTGTAGTGTTACCAGAACCTGTCATACCACCATAACTGGCACGAGGCGCACGTGGGCCATAGCTTGAGCTATTGTCGTAGTAGTTGTTCTCTTCGTAGTTGTTATATACGTAGGTAGATGGGCAGCTGTTGTTGAAGCCGCCACCCCAACCACCACCCCAGCCATTGCCGAAGTAAGTGTAAGAATAGTATGGGTTAGTATATCCCCATCTGGTATAGCCAAATCCAGGGTTACCATAAGCATAGGGACTACCCCAGAATGGATCCCAACGGTTCCAACTATTCCAGCGGTTCCAACGATTCCAGCGGTTCCCGCCCCATGGACGACCGAAAGAAATCACGATATTAGGTCCTGCATAAACATTACCGAAGTAAGGGTCATAAATTGAACGGCTATAAGCGAATGGATCCATGAAAGGATCGTAAAAGAAACGATCCACATAGCAGTTGCTGTAATAACCGAAGCCACGGTAAGGATTGTGGAAACGACGGATACGAGAAGTGTACTCGTAATCGTAGTCCTCATCCTCATAATAAACGTACTCTTGATCACCGTAGTAGTTATTGGTGACATAAGTATCGCCATCTTCCTGCGAATTGTACTGTGCTTCGTAGTCGCCCTGATAGTAGTTATCATTTTCAGGCGAATAATAGAGATCATCCTGTGCTACAGCCATGCCCGATACGAGCAAAGCACAGATGAACATCCAAAACTGATTTCTTAAAGTTCTCATTTACGTGTATTTGTGGGTTAAAAGCTTTAAAAAAGAACAGCTCATTTCTAAAACTTATCCGATAGTACGACCCCTTTGTATGGTAATGGTTTAATGACCGACCTAATTTATCGTATCCAAGCTGTCAAATCGTATATTCGCGCAGCCAAAAAAGGTTGAGCCTTATTTTTGGAACGATTGGGGGGCGATTATGGTTTATCCTACATCACAAGATAGTAAGAAGTTGTTGACCATCAACGTTTTGTTGTGGTTATTAACACACTATATAGACGTGTATTCGACTAAATGGGTACTGTTTTGGTAGAAAGGTTGTATGGATTTCGAAAAAAATCGATGATTTTTTCGTTTTTAACACAATAAAACCGATAAAAGACCCGCGCGAGGGATAGGAACGGAAATGAAGTGGCTAAGGAGCGCCCTGAGCGGCGGGCTAAAAAGGCGGCCCAGAGGTAGCCATTTTTAGCCCTGCCAGCGAAGCAGCGAACAGCCGCTGAATTGCAGTGGATAGCCCGACCCTGTGATGAAAGCTTGCGCTTTCTTAGACTCGAGACATGAGACTCGAGACGTGAGATTTTTTTCAGTACGCTGATTTTTCATGACGGGAAACCGCGCAGGCTTTTATTACGGGGTCGCGCCCAATGTCAACAACAAAAAAGAGCTTATAAAATAAACGGAACATGAGCAAAGGAATAACGCCACGTAGTGAAGACTACTCAAAATGGTATAATGAATTGGTGGTGCGCGCCGATCTGGCGGAGCATAGTGCGGTACGCGGGTGTATGGTGATCAAGCCCTATGGTTTTGCCATTTGGGAAAAAATGAAAGAGGTATTAGATGCCCGCTTTAAGGCAACAGGGCATCAGAATGCGGCATTCCCTTTGTTTATTCCGAAGAGTTTTTTGAGCAAGGAAGCCGATCATGTGGAAGGCTTCGCGAAAGAATGTGCTGTGGTGACGCATTACCGATTGAAGAATGCGGAAGACGGCAGTGGCGTTGTTGTGGACCCTGATGCAAAGTTGGAAGAGGAGCTGATCGTTCGCCCTACTTCTGAGACGATTATTTGGAATACTTTTAAAACGTGGATTCGTTCTCATAGGGATCTGCCTTTATTGATCAATCAGTGGGCGAATGTGGTGCGTTGGGAAATGCGTACGCGTTTGTTCTTACGCACGGCAGAGTTTTTCTGGCAGGAAGGGCATACAGCACATGCCACCAAAGAGGAAGCGGTTGCCGAAGCGGAATTGATGCTAAAAGAGTATGCCGATTTCATGGAGAACTATTTAGCGATACCAGTGATCAAAGGCTATAAGACCGCGAGTGAACGTTTCGCGGGTGCGGATGAGACTTATACTACGGAAGGCTTGATGCAGGATGGCAAAGCTTTGCAAATGGGAACGTCTCACTTTTTGGGACAGAATTTCGCAAAGGCTTTTGATGTGAAGTATCAGAATGCCAATAATGAGGAAAATTATGTGTGGGCGACCTCTTGGGGGGTGTCTACTCGTATGATGGGGGCTTTGATCATGGCGCATAGTGATGATAAGGGCTTGGTATTGCCTCCTCGCTTAGCCCCTATTCAGGTGGTGGCGGTTCCTATTGTGAATAAGAAAACGATAGACCGTTTGGATGATATTCGTGCGGTATTTGATAAAATTCAGTCTGGATTGGGTGGGGATGTTCGCTTTAAGTTGGATGATGATGACTCAAAGCGTTCTGGTTTCAAATTCGCGGAGTATGAGTTACGCGGTGTTCCTGTTCGTTTGGCATTAGGCCCTCGTGATCTGGACAATGGAACGATCGAAATCGCCCGTAGAGATACTTTGGAGAAAATGGTGATCCCAATTGATGAAGCTGCGGATAAGATCACAGCTTTATTGGCTGAGATTCAGCAAAGCATTTACGATAAAGCCTTAGCTCATAGAGAAGCACATACTACAAAGGTGGATGATTTTGACACTTTTAAGCAGGTATTAGATGAAAAGGGTGGCTTTATCTTAGCCCATTGGGATGGTACAGCTGAAACCGAAGAAGCGATAAAGAAAGCGACTAAAGCAACGATTCGCTGCATCCCTATTGATGCGATCGAGGAAGCTGGAAGTTGTGTGTTTAGTGGTAAGCCTTCTAATAAGCGGGTATTATTTGCACGGGCGTATTGATTAATTTGAAAATTTGATAGTGAGCCAATTTGAAAATGATATTATTTTCGAATTGGCTCATTTTTGTTTATCAACACTTTACTTATGAGTGAATCTGCTGTTGGGAAATTGTATTTGGTGCCTACGCCTATTGGTAACTTGGAAGATATTACGCTTCGGGCGATTCGGGTATTGAAGGAGGTGGATGGTATTTTGGCGGAAGATACTCGGGTGACGCGGAAATTGCTGAATCATTATCAGATCCAGCAGCCTTTACGGGCACATCATGCGCATAATGAGCATGCCTCCACTTTAAAGATTTTAGAGGAATTAGCAGGAGGTGCGCAATTGGCCTTGGTGAGTGATGCGGGTACGCCTGGTATTTCCGACCCTGGCTTTTTTTTGGTTCGAGCTTGTATTGATGCTGGGATAAGTGTTGAGACGCTACCCGGAGCTACGGCTTTTGTCCCGGCTTTGGTGAATAGCGGTTTAGCTTGCGAGCGTTTTTGCTTTGAGGGTTTTCTACCTCAGAAAAAAGGCAGACAAACCCGTATGCAAGCTTTAGCGGAAGAAAGTAGAACAATGGTGTTTTATGAAAGTCCGCACCGCTTAGTTAAAACCTTAAAGCAGTTAGCGGAAGTACTTGGCGAAGACCGTAGAGCAGCCGTCAGTAGAGAGTTGACTAAATTATTTGAGGAAAATGCAAGGGGTACGCTTGCTGAATTAGCCACTCATTTCGAGCAGAAAAAAGTGAAAGGGGAAATTGTATTGATGGTGGCTGGAAAGCCAGTTGTTAAAGCCGCTAAGAAGAATAAATATGCTATAGATTAACTTTAAGTACTCAGACAAAAAGAATCATTGCTTCTAATGCGGGCGACCACAAGGGATCGCCCCTACAAGAAGGAAAGGCTTATCGAGAAACACTATTTACTAAATTTCAGATTATTCTCGCTGCGCAAATAGATGTATAAAAAGAAGGCGGAAGCCGCCGCTGCTATATGCCAAACCGCATGAGGTGATAGTATCACATTCTCATCACAACCTACTTTTCTCAGATCAAGAGCGTAGCAAGCAAAGCCACCTAAAATGGCGATGATTCCGTAATTCAGTACTCGCTTATTGCTTCCTCCTTTGGTTTTGAAAGAAAGATAAACTGTTGATACGATAACAAATGACATCATTACCGGAATGGTAATAGCGGAATTCATTTGCCATTTCAAAGCCGTAAGCAAAATCAAAGCAAGGAAAAATAAAGTCAGCACGTATTTCAGCGCTCTTTTGCTAGTAGTGGTTGTATCCTTATAGTACGCCAAGTTGTACCAGCGATGCGCATTATAGGAGATCGGGAACAGCACAAGGGCGTATACACCTGCCATATCCCACTGTTGTCCGAATTTGATCAGAGAAGCGTGAAAGAAAGTACTTCCTAAAAACAAGAAGAGCAGACTGAAGGCGAATAAGTAGGAGTAAACAGGTTTAGACACCAATAGATTGTGGGTTTTCTTTGCTCGTCGGTCTTTTTGGGCGACCAGTAAAACCACTATACCTAAAAACAAAAAAGGAAGATTCGTAATGGTATTTATGGGTTCGCGAACCAGATGATCCATATACGAAACCTCACAAAAAAAGCAACGAATACCATCATCAATCGCAAATTGATGCCAGATACCTACTTCACCTGTTGTGTAGGTTAAAATCAATAAAACAAATAAAAACCCTAAGCTTATCCACAATGGCAAACGAAAATACTCCCAAGTACGTAACATGCTCTAAATTTCACTACTATCAATCAAAAACACAGACTTAACATTTAGGTAACATTAAGTCCACAAACAAAGTGCCAAAGATAGGTACTTAGTGAGCTGAATAACAATCATTTGTCGTTAAAATTGCTTAACAAGTCGGGCGTTAGCTGTTGTTAAAGGCAAAAACTTCTTGTGTGTTTCACTAACAAAGTAGGTGTTATTGTGTTTGTAAAAATGAGGTAGATTTGTTGTCTTCCGAAACCGAATCGAAATATGGCATATAAGAATACCAGATCGTGTTTAGTAGATTTAGAGAAACACGGACATTTAGTACGTATTAGCGAAGAAGTAGACCCTTATTTAGAAATGGCGGCCATACATCGCCGACTATTTGACATGGAAGGGCCTGCGATTTGGTTTGAAAATGTGAAAGGCAGTCCGTTTCAAGCTTGTAGTAATCTATTTGGTACGGTAGATCGGAGTCGGTTTATTTTTCGAGACAGTCTAGAAACGGTCAAGCAGCTGATCGGATTAAAAGGCGATCCCGGTGCCTTTTTCAAAGCTCCTTGGAAATTTTGGAAAGTGCCATTTATCGGGATGAAAGCCTTGCCTTTGAAAGCTCGCTTGGGTAAGCCCGTTCTATATGGCGAAACGACTATTGACCAATTGCCACAAATTCAATCTTGGCCAATGGATGGTGGCCCGTTTGTTACGCTGCCTTTAGTATATAGTGAAGACCCCGATAAGCCAGGCGTAATGGCTTCCAATTTGGGAATGTATAGGATTCAGTTAGGAGGTAATGATTATGTTCAAAATGAAGAGATCGGGCTGCACTATCAATTACACAGAGGTATTGGCGTACACCAAACGAAGTCAAACCGATTAGGGCAGGATTTCAAGGTCAGTATTTTTGTTGGTGGTCCGCCTTCTCATAATGTGGCGGCAGTGATGCCTTTGCCAGAGGGTTTACCAGAAGTTGCCTTTGCAGGAGCTTTGGGGAATCGAAACTTCCGGTATACGCATATAGATGGGTTCGGCGTATCTACAGAAGCTGATTTTGTTATTAGCGGTATTGTAAGACCTGGGGAGAACAAACCAGAAGGTCCATTTGGCGATCATTTGGGCTATTATAGTTTGACGCATGATTTCCCATTGATGCGAGTACATAAAGTGTGGCACAGAAAAAACGCCATTTGGCCCTTTACCGTAGTAGGCAGACCCCCTCAAGAAGATACCAGCTTTGGTGCATTGATCCATGAAATGACCGGACCGGTCATTCCAAGTGAGTTACCTGGTTTACACGATGTACATGCAGTGGATGCAAGCGGTGTTCACCCACTTTTATTAGCCATAGGCAGTGAACGCTACACCCCTTACTACAATGAACGCAAGCCTGCTGAAATACTAACCATAGCCAATCACATTCTGGGCTTCGGGCAGATGTCGCTCGCGAAGTATTTATTGATCGTGGCGAAGGAGGATGACCCCAGTTTAGACATACACCATGTGGATCATTTCTTGAAGCATATGTTGGAGCGTATTGACTGGACGCGGGACTTGCATTTCCATACCCGTACGACGATAGACACATTGGATTATAGCGGAGAAGATCTCAACAGCGGTTCTAAAGTGGTGATGGCTGCCGCAGGCGAGAAAATTCGCTCTTTGAGTAGTGCCGTTCCCGCTGAGCTACCCTTAGTGGATGGTTTCTCAGCCCCTCATATTGCTATGGAAGGGGTGTTAGTTGTACAAGGACCTTCCTATAAAGAAAGAGCCGAGGCAGAACAGCAGATCGAGCGACTAACAGCACGTCTCGCCCACTTTGATCAGGATATATTGAATAGCTTGCCTTTGATCTTAGTTGTAGATGATAGTGAGTTCACGGCCAGAACACTCAAAAACTTCTTGTGGGTAACCTTCACTCGATCCAACCCATCTCATGATATACATGGGGTGAATAGCTTTACGGAGTATAAGCATTGGGGTTGTAGAGGACCACTGGTTATTGATGCGCGTATAAAGCCGCATCATGCTCCGCCATTGATCGAGGATCCTGCTGTTGAGAAACGTGTGGATCAGTTATTCGCAAAAGGGGGAAGTTTGGCCGGCTTGGGGTAAGGAGGTAATCACAAACCACTACCACTATTCAAACAGCACTTTTTATACTTTTTACCGCTGCCACAGGGGCAAGGGTCGTTTCTGCCGATTTTTTTGGGGGAAGGCGGAGTAGCTGCTGCTCTTTTCGCTATTTCTTGTGTCCAGATCTCTTGTTCCTCTTCATATTTAATGCGAGCGGGTTTATAGAGCTGGCGCATTAATTTATTTCTTTTGCGCAACATCTCATCCAATCTGGGCTGCTCTGCTTTAAAAGCATTGATCACTTGCTCGACTTCTTGGGTATTGGCGGAAGATTCAAACTCTCCTTCTTTTTTGATGTAGTTGTACAGATAAGTATTCAAGGATTCAAATTCTTTGTCGCCTACCTTAACGATTTCTATCGCAATATCCCCGCATTTGCATGCATCGTTTTTGCAGTAGGCATCAAATAAAAGGTACTCTATTCCTTCATGATATACGGTAAATGAAGCGGCTGGAAATAAATCGTCCAGATTCATCATTAAGCCTCTGGATTCTAGTTGCTCTATTGGGAAGGTGACTATGGTATCTTCAGGTTTTGCCTCCTGAATATGCACATGCTTATGTTGATAGTATTTTTTTCTAAGTAAGCTCCAATGCGCTTCTGTCAGTTCTTCTTTGAAGCGGTTTTCATAGTCCTTATACTGCTCGACATTTGTTTCAACAACTGTATCATCAGGACATACTTTCCATCCGAAAACATTTAGCGGAACACTAAAATGTGGTTCGATATGCCCCCGGTGCTTTGCTACTAAATCAACGTTTCCACAATCACAAAAGACATCATTACAAACGACCATGGTCAGTTGCAAATCCTGCTCATCGGATGTAGGCTTCGTGAAATCAAATAAGGAAACGAAAGAAGTTGATTCAGTCTCATTCAAATGGATCATCGACAAGGGCATTTAGCGTTGAGCCACAAAGATAGCCTTTGCTTTTATTTCTGCGAGGGATAGGAGTGGAAATGAGGGGGCTAAGGAGCGCACTGAGCGGCGGCTGGTGAAAGCGACCTTGCGAAGCTCTTTGCCAGCCTGCCAGCGAAGCAGCGAACAGCCCCCGAATTGCAACGGATAGCCCGGTGACCTGCCGCAGGCGGGCACGCAGCCTAATTAATGAGGTAGTTTAAAGTTTTAGGATCCTTTTCACGATGATTCCTTCTGGTGTGTAGAGTTTGAAGAAATAGCTACCAGCAGGAAGGGCACTGACATCAACGGAATTGATGCCTGGTGAAAGCGCGCCAGTTTTAACGACTTTACCAGTGGCTGTTGTGATCTGATAGAAGCAGGAATGACCAGCCGTGAGCTGAACTTGTAGCTGATCGTGGAACGGATTAGGCGAGATCATGATGGACCAGTGATCGATCATAATGAGTTCATCGTCATTGCCATTGGAGAGCATGGCGATGGTGATCTCATCGGTATCGCTACAGCCGTATTGATCGGTTACGGTGACGCTGTACACACCCGTTTCATACACTTGGATACTGGCGGTTTCTTCGCCTGTGCTCCATTCGTAGAAGAGGTCATCTCCTTCAATTGTGCCATCTAAGGTGATCGGGAAGCTGCTTACTTCTTGTAGGGCTGCTCCTAAGTCTAAATCAGGGAAGCCAGGGCAGTAGGCACTGATCTCAGCGATCTGGCTGGCGGTATTATTGTCTTCGCAAGCTTCATTGTACAATAACTCACCATCTACGTATATGCTAATGGTATTATAGCCATTGTACTCTGGTAAATCATTAGGCACCATGATCGAAACCGTGTCCGTATAAACAGGCATAGGCACTTTAGTGCTGGCAGCAAGAACGGTTTCCGCTGTTGGAGGGACTAAGCGCAGCACCTGTACATCAACCGAATCAGCGGTGGAATAGCCCATATTGGTAATGCCCACGCGCAGCTCGAACTCAGGCATTTCATCTGTTACGAAGACGGGAACACTGAGCATTGGGAAACCTGTAACTGGGTCGAAGAAGCCTACTTCAGCAAGGCTGGTTTTGAATTCTGGTTGGGGTTTATTGCCGATATACAAAGCTGGATCACCTGCATAAGTTAAACTTTGACTCGTGAGTTTTAGCATGAAAGCCGTATCAGTATTGGCTGCTGCGCTTCCATATTGCTCATAGAGCGCATTGATGGTTGCCTGCATACATTGTCCCATGCTTTTGGCTTCGTTCGCGTTTTGGTATTGCTGGAAAAACTCGGTCAAAAACAGGTGATTGATGCCTTTGTCGGATCGGTGTACATGATCCACCACGCCGATGCAGCCCGCATTGGGAGACAGGGTTTGTAAAACAGCATCCGTATTGGTATCCGGCGAATGGATATCGCCTACATAATCTGAAGCAGCGAAGAAGAAAGGATATCGCCCTGTATTAGAAAGGCTAAGCGGACTTGGTACATCTATACCCCAATCGCCGGTCTGTTCTCCTTTACCGAAATAAAGCATTAAGCCAATGCCCTCATTCATCTGCGCCCCTATTTCGGGCATGGACGCCACCTCCGGGTTATTTAACTGAAAGTTGTTGACTTGCTTACCCCCAAAGCCTCTGCCTTCTAAGATTTCGGTATAGGTATTCATGAAATAGGCGTGGGTATCCGTCTCTGCGGATAGATCACCCTGCACCAGTGTAACGAAATCTCGTCGCCACAGCTCATCTATGGAGCAATCAACAGACCATTGACCACTTTCGTGTTCGATCAATTTATCTAAATAGCGTTCTAATTGCACCGCACTTTCAGCAGGCACACGCCCTACCGCCAGTTGTGGCGACCAGCTATTGGCATCCCTTACCGTAAGCATATGATCAGACGGGCGGAAACCAAAAGTAGGGATCAAACAGGCATTGAATTTATCGGGATCGGTAGCCGTTCTATTGTAACTGATGCCTTTACCCAAGAGCAGTAAATGCTCGGGCTGTATTTCCCAATTGTCAATCGCGAAATTCACGAAATTTCTGATCGCTTGTGGGTGCTTGGCGATGCCATAGGCAAACTGATCATATAGCTGGTCTATATCCACTTGCACCACTTGGTAGCTACCACCAGATTCACTATTTCTGAAATCAGCATAGCGTTCTACTTGGTCAATAGCTCCAGCAGACAAACTTCTGTGTGAAAGTAGGATGTAATCCCCTTCAGTACTGCTAAAGTCCGTGAAGTTCGTAGGCACTACATCAAAGATGGTACGAATAGCAAGTGTAGAAGTGGTATTAGCAAGGTATAAACGACGCGTTTCAGACGCACTTTCTCCTTCAGGCAGATAGACTTGGTAAACACCAAAACCATCATTCACCGGTGTCAAGCGTAAATGATTGGTCATATCGTAGATCCAAGGCGCACTTCCCGCTTCAAAGTCGGTGATATTCAACAATTTCGCCCCATCATTGGGCAATTCAAAGTAAAGGTTCTTTTTATCGTCTAAATCGAACAAACGAGGGTACCTCAGCTCCAAATAAGCAAAGCTGATGCTTCCCTCCTCCCCTGTCGCATCAATTTGAATAGAGGTGTCTGTGGTCACATTTCCTAACAAGACCGTTGCGCTTTGCTTTTCGGCTCCAACACCATCTATGCTACCCGTAAAAGCAGGTGCGGCATTCACGCTTACTGCGTATTGATTCGTAGCATCAGCCGTACGTCCGATCAATTTGACAGCTAGTGTCGCATTTTCACCACTATCCGCAGCCTTAGCGGGTGCGTCCATATTGTAGGCAATGCCATTACCGGCGGTATAAGCAGAACTCACCAAGCCCTCGGCTTCATCCATATCCGCCGTATAGTAGTTCTGGCCGTTAAATGTTCTGGACATGCCGTTGAAAAAGGCATTAGCCGTATTTCTTCTATTGGTATACCAAAACCAGGGTTCTGGTGTTAACCCATCCGCCTCTGTCAGATCATTAGGAATCGTTTCAAATCGAAGGTGTTCCCCTTCTGCATCTGCTATTAAAAAATAGGTCGCGGAATCAGTGAACAAACTTTTGTCGGTATTCAAAGAAGCAATACCATCCGCATATAACAAGCTATCAATGCCCCCTCTATTCAATTCCCCATAGAAGATGATTTCATCTTCTGGTCCGAACGTTCCTACTGTGGTAACATGAATGGGTATCTGTTCCCCTCTGGTATATAGTTTGAAATCCGAACCGGTCAAAGACACCTCACTACCAAAGAGGGTGCTGTAAGGAATTTTATACAAACCATCCTTCGCCAATTTGAATTTGAAGTAGGTCTGGTCAAAGTCGATCCAATCATTATGATAGTCCGTCTCCGTTTGAGCCGAGGCTGTTTGCCAAGATGAACAAGCAATGATCAGTACTAAAAATAGATATTTGATAAAACAGGCAGTACGAGTACGCATGGGTAAAGTTTGATTATTACAAAGTTAGATCGTTTATACGTCATCTTCATAGTATTGAAGATCCAATATGCGTCTTATTTAAGACGTAAGTTGTTGAAAAATGCGTTGCAGCAGCTTGAAATAATTTATGCTTGCGGTTTTAACCGAAGATTTTGATAGATGGATGAACATACAGGATGATGCGCTTATATCTACTATTTTTTACAAAAAGAAAAAGGCGATGCGTTTACACGCATCGCCTTTTCATGATTTCCAAGCTGATGTTATTAGCTTGGAAATATGGGCGACCCCAAGGGATCGCCCCTACGAATATTCGTTGATATTGATTACTTCGTAATCGCTAATTGGTAGCTGGCAACTGTACCATTCGCTGTAGTTAAACGAGCGATGTATAGACCAGCCGCTAAAGGCGTAGCATCAAAGTCAACCGTATTGGTATAACCCGCTTCTACCTGACCTTTGAAGACCGTAGCTACTTGCTTACCATCAACAGAGAATAAGCTCAATTCCGCATCCGCGTTTTCTTCTACGCTAAAGTTGAAGATCGCGAAGTTGTTCGTTGGGTTAGGATAAGCATTGATGCTGTTGTTGTTCAGGTCCGTCTTAGAACGACCACCAGGAATAGCGCAAGGTACCCAGTACCAAGCTTCAGTTGTTTCCGTACCATCAGATACTTCTACACTACACCAGCCCGTGTGCGCTGCTACTAAATCCTCAGCAGTTGAACCATCGCTCCACGCAAAAGTGTAAGCACCAGATCCACCAGTAACAGTAATGTCAACACCACCATCTTGAGCATCTGATAAACAAGCCTCAGGCGTGATCACATAGCTTTCAATTTCTAATAGGTCAGTCGTACCACCTAACATCATATCGCTAGAGAAAACAGAAACGCAACCTACTTGATCCGTAACTGT
>JAHDGT010000032.1 GCA_020631675.1 Bacteroidota bacterium | reverse complement strand
ACTTCCCCTTGGTCGATGCCGAACAAGCATCTCCTGAGGCAGTGAAGCAAGCTTGGAAGCCTTTGATCAAAGCGCTATCCGCATTCAGTGAAAGCTACAATAAACCTATGATTTTTCCGGAATTCGGCTTTATGAGCACCAATAAAAGTGCTTGGAGAAATTGGGAAAACGAAGCCAATGCGAAAAATCGGCAAGTCGATCTGACCGCACAAGCCAACGCCTTCGAAGGTACCTTCCGGGCATTTGCGAATGAGTCCGACTGGTTCAAAGGGGGCTTCATTTGGAAATGGCACCTCAGCCCTAGTGCTGGTGGCACGAATAACAAACGCTATACCCCACAAAACAAAGCTGCTCTGGAAGTGATCCGACGTTGGTATGTGGATCAAGAATAAGTTTTCCCGATCATTTCGCCAGTAGTTTCTCGATGAGATTAGTGACTCGCTTAGCTAAAGGAGAAGTAGTGGAATAGAAATAGTCTACTACATTCCCTTCTTTATCGATCAAGTATTTATGGAAATTCCATTTGGGAGTAGAACTAACATTACCATTGATGGATTTATCACTTAAAAATTGATAAAGATCCGTCTGTTCTTTTCCTTTAACTACGGTCTTCTCCATCATATCGAATGTCACACCATAGTTTTTGGTGCAAAAAGCACCGATCGCCTCCCCATTCAGTGGCTCTTGACCGCCAAACTGGTTGGATGGAAAACCGATGATCGCGAAACCCTGATCTTTATAGGTTTCGTACAGTTTCTCCAATTGCCCGAATTGAGGGGTAAAACCGCACTCGCTGGCGGTATTGACCACCAAGACCACCTTGCCAGAATAATCACTAAGGTCCACCTCTGATCCGCTAAGATTATTTACTTTGAAATCGTGAAAGCTTGCCATTTCTATTTTTCTATTAAATTGCACTTGTTGAGTAGTTCAATGAGGTTGTTTAAAGTTTCTTGATGCTGGCGAAAAATCAGGATTTTTAGTGTTGTTGAAGCGTTTTTTGAGCGGCATAGCAGCGCTACGGCGGGAGAAAAAGGCGAAAACAGCACTGAGAAGACGATTTTACAGCCCATTGAAGAAGCTTTAAACAACCTCAATAACAAGATGTTAGCATACTGGTTCAAACAAGTTCTGATTTTTCTATTGGTAGCTGGTTTAGTCGCTTCGCTACTGGCTCCGTGGTGGGTTCCTCTCAGTATTATTGGCACCCTGATCATCTTGTTATTGTTGTCCAGTGAAACCATTAACTATCTAAATGCCAGGGTTTACCGTCAGTATCAGCTCTTGAACATGCAACTGGAGCTCAATCTATCCAAACCTATGCGTAGCCAGCCACATTTGTGGTGGTTGCTGCCTGAAAACTGGGTCCCGGAAAGCAAACGCTCCTATTTCGGTTTCTCCCGTTCCTACCCCAGTCTGACAGGCCGTTACTTAGGACGATCATTGACCATCAGCACGGAAGCAAAAATGATCAATGAAAATAAGTCGGCGATCGTTACCAGCGTTATTTTAGATGTCTTCCCCGTAGGCCGCTCCTTCGAGATCACTGCCAGTGGCTTCGGTCTTTCTTTAGCTGGCTTATTCAAAAGGAACAGAAGTAAAACCGGAGATAAATCTTTCGACTCTCGATTCTCGATTCACACGGATAATCCTGATTACTTCTTAGTGTTGATGGACGAAGATATCAGAAGAGTTCTAAAAACCGACGTTTTTTCAGACATGGGGCGTCTTTCATTAGACGGCAATTTACTGACTTATGAGGAAGCGATACTACCCAAAGACGAGTACATCAGAAAAAAGATCGAGCGAGTGGTTTTAGTGCTCTATATGATCGCCAAAAAGATGGAATATAGCATGGATATCGTTCATGCTCAAGATGAGGAAGCAATGATCATAGCCGCCAGTGCTCAAGAAAAACAAAGAAAACGCGACAGAATGAAGGCGGCAATGGGCACACTTTCTAAGAAAATACCAAAGCCGAGCTTCAAACGCTCTTCCAAGCCTAAAAAGCAGAAGCCAAAAGCAGCACCACCACCAAAAGCCCCCGCAGCACAAGAGCAATTCGAGCTGCCAAAATTCGAAGACCTTAACATCCCGATGGATGACAATAAGTACGATGATCCATTTGTGGGCGATCCCTTCGCTGGAGAAGCGGACCCTATTGATAGCATGAGCTTAGAAGAACTAATGGCTTTCTTGGAAAAAGAATAGACTTTATTAGTGTAGAGACAAGAATGCGTCCACCTCTATCTCTACTTGTCCTTTCGCATTGACCTCATGTAAACGGGCACTTCTCATTTCATTGACCAAAAGTGGGTCATATGCTGTGCAGATCTTGATGTAGTTATCCGTAAACCCGTTCATGAACGCTCCATCTGTCTCCGCTTCGAACAGTATTGAGCGACTAGTGCCTAAATGTTGCTCATAGAAATGACGACGCTTTTTCTCGGATAGTATGCGTAGCATTTTGTTGCGCTTTCTGCGCTCGTTCACAGGAACCACGCCTCCTAAACTCAAAGCATGTGTATCGGCTCTTTCCGAGTAGGTGAATACATGGAAATAAGACACCTCCAATTCATTCAAGAATTGATAGGTATTTAAAAACTCCTCTTCTGTTTCTCCGGGGAAACCCACGATCACATCTACGCCTATACACGCATGGGGCATAGCGGCCTTTATATGCGCTACCCGATCCGCATATAGCTCTCTTTTGTACCTGCGTCTCATCGCTTTTAATAGCACATTGCTGCCAGATTGCAGGGGTATGTGGAAATGGGGCATGAATCGCTTACTGGTCGCTACGAAATCAATGATCTCATTTGTCAGTAAATTCGGTTCAATGGATGAAATACGGAAGCGTGGAATGGGAACTTCATCCAGTGCTTTTATTAGATCCAGAAAATCAACCTCTTTATCGGTACCATCACTGACTCTTCGACCATAATCACCAATGTTCACTCCTGTGAGCACGACTTCTTGTATGCCTTGGTCGACCAGCTCACTCGCAGAAGCTAAGATATTGTCTATGGTATCGCTTCTGCTGCTTCCTCTAGCTAATGGGATCGTACAGAAGGCACATTTATAATCGCAGCCATCTTGCACCTTTAAGAAAGAACGAGTTCGCTCTCCGAAAGAATAGGCATTGACGAAGGTGTTCGCGTTACTTACTTCAGAAGCTATAGATTTTCCCTTACCACTTTTCACTAACTCTCCGAGGTGTGCTGTGATATTGAATTTCTCTGCTGCTCCTAAAACCAGATCAACACCTTCAATTTCAACGATCTCATCCGGTTTCAGTTGGGCGTAGCAACCTACAATAACGATATAGGCATCGGGTGAATGTTTCAATGCCTCTCTGACCACCTTTTTGCATTTCTTATCCGCATTTTCGGTAACAGAGCAAGTATTGATCACATATAGATCCGGTGTTTCATGGAAGTCAACAGCCTGAAAACCGTCTGCCTTGAGCATACGGCCGATCGAGGAGGTTTCCGCGAAATTGAGTTTACATCCGAGGGTGTAAAATGCAACCTTTTTGGCTTTTAAAACATCTTCTATCATAGTGCAAAGATAGCTATTGTAAGCGCATCTGAATAGTACTTGGCTTGTGATCTTGACGCAGCAGGGATAGCAGTGGTATAAAATGGGATAGATGGCGAGTGAGTGCCGGTTTGCGCAGCCTTTTATTGCGCTTAGCTGCCCTACTGATATAGAGGTAGTATAAACGGTCTGTCAAAAGACAAGCTTTAAGCAAGTCGTTTTTTGTCCTGATGTTCACTTCGTACCTTTGCGCTCCGCGAGTTGCTATTGCCAGATTTTTTTATTGGAAGCGATAGCACCGTTTTTGAATAATCGCATTGTAAGCGCATGAGATTGAAGATCGCAGTTTTCGGTTTAGGACATTTAGGTAAGATTCATGTGAAGTTGCTGTTGCAATTACAGCAGTATGAGTTGGTCGGCTTTTATGATCCGGATGACAAGGCGGCTATGGCTGCTGTGCGTAAATTCGGCATCAAGCGTTTTGAGGATATTGATGATTTGATCGATCAAGTTGATGCGGTGGATATCGTCAGTCCGACGACGACTCATTATGAAGTCGCGATCAAAGCTTTGTCTAAGGGTAAGCATATTTTTGTAGAAAAACCTTTAACAGCTACCTTAGCGGAAGCAAAAGCGATACAGGACTTGGTGAAGTCGACTTCGGTAAAGGCGCAGGTCGGACATGTAGAAAGATTCAACCCGGCTGTACTTTCGGCTAAAGAGCTGATCACTTATCCGCGCTTTATCGAATCACATCGATTAGCACAGTTCAACCCGAGGGGGATGGACGTGAGTGTGGTGATGGATTTGATGATTCACGATTTAGACATCATTTTGCACTTCGTGAAATCTGATGTTAAAGAGGTTCATGCCAATGGTGTGAATGTGGTAGGCGAGCTGATGGACATGGCGAATGCGCGCATTATTTTCGAGAATGGATGTGTCGCTAATGTTACAGCAAGTCGACTATCCATGAAAAATATGCGAAAAATGCGCATCTTTCAGCCGGATGCCTATTTGAGCATTGATATGTTGAATCGTTCTACGGAATTGGTAGCTTTATCTGAAAAGCCATCAGAAGAAGGGATCAGCATGTCTTTAGACACGGGGAAAGGGATCAAAAAGTACGTAAGTTTACATCGTCCTTTGGTTGAGCCTAATAATGCGATCAAAGAAGAGTTGCGCCAATTCGCGGATTGCATCCTGTCTGACAAAAAGGTTCCTATAAGTGTTAGAGATGGCTATAAGGCAATGCGCCTGGCTCATTTGATCTCTGACGAAATACAAAAAAACAGCCAAGCTTTCGAGTTAAACCGGAAGAATGGTAAAAAGAACACCCAAGCGAATGCTATGGCGAGAGCCATGGAGCCGCTTTCGAGTTTTCTTTACAAATAAGCAAGAGGTGATCACCTCAAAGTAATCGCGCCACGATTATTTAACGACAGCTTGCCCCCCGAACACAAGCTGTTTTTGACCTGAACTTAACGCATGAGCAGTACCACCCAAGCTGCTGATGTGCCATTGTATATGCGACTATACTCTATACCAAAACTTGTCTTGGTCATAGCTTCCGCTATGTCTATACTGGCTGGTTTCAGTGCCTGTGATACGCCTGAACCTTATCCGGCCTACTTACATATTGACAACTTTGATCTGGAAACATTGGCCGGAGAAGGTTCCTCTTCTCACAATGTTACCCATGTTTGGGCTTTTGTGAATGGTGCTTCTGTTGGCACTTATGAATTACCTACTACTATTCCGGTTTTAGCCGATGGGGATTCTGAAGTATTCTTACAAGCTGGTGTGAACAGCAATGGCTTTAGTGAGGTACGCACCATTTATCCTTTCTATTCTTTTGACACTTACAATGTATCTTTTTCTCCTTTAGATACAACCATTTTACAGCCTACGCTCTCTTATCAATCACAGGCTGTTTTTTCTTTCATCAATGATTTCGAGGTCAGTAATAACTTGACTCCTGTTGTGGGAAGCAACGGAATCAGTCTGATCAGCGATGATGAATTGGTGTTTGAAGGTAGCCGTTCCGGGCTCATTCAATTGGATGGGGCGGCTAATAGCTTCGAACTGCATACCGTGGATATTTATCCGCTACCTAATGGCACGACGAACGCCTCTTATTTAGAACTTAATTACAGATGTGACATCCCATTTGATGTATTGGTCATCGGGGTGGATAATTTCGGACTACAGATCGTACAGCCGATTTTAACCATTAACACTAAAACCACATGGAATAAACTCTATGTGGAGTTGACCGATGATGTCGCGATATTTTCTGAAAACGATATTGATCTTTTCAAGATCGGATTCAGGGCGGCACTACCAGCCGATACGGAAGTTGGTCAAATTTATTTTGACAACATCAAACTGGTTCACAACTAATAATTAGCATGGTGGAAGCAGCACTACAACACGACCTACGACTTAAGAACCACAGTCACGCGCGCTCGATCAGCTTGAGTAAAGCAAAGAGCACGAGACGCGATATGCGCATGAGTTTATTGCGCTATGTGGGCTTTGATTATCTAGCCGCGATACTTGCTTGGGCGACCTACTTCACTTATCGCAAGATGAATATCGAGGGGCAGGCCTTTGACTGGGCGCATTATATCGACCCTCAATTCTTTTTGGGGATCGCACTGATACCCTTGGCTTGGATGCTTGCTCATTTTGTGAGTGGTGCTTATACGGATATTTATAGAAAATCTCGCTTAAATGAGCTGGCACGTACGTTGATCATTACCTTGATCGGCTCGGTCATCTTGTTTTTCACGGTTGTTATTGATGATGTGATTTTGACTTATGCGAATTACCCCCGTTCTTTTGCTGCTTTGTTCGGGATACACTTTGCGGTCATGTCAGCTGTAAGAATGTCCATATTGACCAAGGCGAAACGTCAATTGGAAACCAGTGTGATCGGTTTCAATACTTTGGTTATCGGAGGAGGGAATAGGGCGATGAACCTTTATAAAGAGATCACGGCTCAAAAGCGATCATTAGGATATGATTTCATTGGTTTCGTCAATGCGGATGAGACTATGAATGGCATGGGGCATTTTGATCATTTAGCAAAGAAAATGCCTTGTTTAGGTGATGTGGACCGCCTTCCTAATATCATCAAGAAGTATCGTATTGACGAAGTGTTGATCGCTATAGACACCCAAGAACATCACCGCATTAATGAGATCATTAATTTACTGGTTGACCAGCCGGCAGTGATCAAGATCGTTCCTGACATTTACGATATACTTTCGGGTTCTGTGAGAATAAACCATGTAATGGGTGCGGTATTGATCGAGATCTACCCGGATCTGATGCCAGCATGGCAACGCATTTTCAAAAGAGGTTTTGATATTTTCGCCTCTTCCATGGCCTTGCTTATACTCTCTCCTTTATATCTGTTTTTAGCTTTAAAAGTGAAGCTGTCTTCTCCCGGTCCTGTTTTTTATACTCAGGAACGCGTTGGAAAAGGTGGTGATCCTTTTACCATCATTAAGTATCGCTCCATGCGTCAGGATGCGGAAAAATTCGGACCTGCTTTATCTAGTGATCACGACCCGAGAATGACCAAGTTCGGTAAGGTGATGCGTAAATACAGATTAGACGAGATCCCTCAATTCTGGAATGTACTCAGAGGGGATATGTCTATCGTTGGTCCTCGCCCTGAACGCCAATTTTATATTGACCGAATCGTAGAAGATGCTCCTTCTTATCGTCATCTTCACAAAGTAAGACCCGGGATCACTTCTTGGGGTATGGTTAAATACGGATATGCTGAAAATGTGGATCAAATGATAGAGCGTATGCGTTATGATCTATTATACATTGAAAACATGTCTTTGGCGGTAGATTTAAAAATCATGATCTATACTGTCCTAATTTTAATACAGGGCAAAGGCAAATAAAACCCCTCACATTAAAGGTTTTGCAAGATTTCTGTTAAAAAAACCTTGCCTAGTAGTTAGTCAAGTAAAAAAAAGTTCTCGTACCTTAGCCAAAAGTAATAAGGCCCACTTATTGCTTTAATGTGCATGTTCAGGAATTCAATTCTGTATGACTGTACGGAATTGAAAATTCTAAACACATGCCAATAAACCGGATGAGACACTAACTTTTTTGCTTAGGGATATGAAATTGAATCTTATAAGGCAGCTACTTGTACTCACTTTACTATTTTTGCCAATTAGTTTTTTTACGTCCTGCGTAAATAATTCCATTAGCATTGAAGGGAAGTGGGAAAGATATGATGACACCGCTGATGGTTCTATTGTATCTGTTGCAAAAACGAATGAGGGTATCTACGAAGGCAAATTAATTTTCGTTTCCGGAGAGCTTACGGGTTTAGGTTTTAAGACCGAAGACTTGAAGTGGAAAGCACTGAGTCCGCAAAGCAGTCATTACTATAATGGGCAAGATTTAAAAAAGGGAGTTGATAGTAGCGGACGGGTAGCCGTTACCGAATACGATGACATTTACCTTGAATTAGTATCAGATGACATCATGGTGATCACCAGCCAAGCCGAAAATGACATCAATGGCAGTCGACAAAAATGGCGAAGAATTATTGAAAATTAAGTTGAATTTAAGTCGTTGTCATCCCAAAAATGATCGCGATCACCCCTGCGATCAGACAATAGTAAGAGAACCAAGTGATTTTCCCTTGCTTAACGATGTTTAGCATCCAAGTGCATGCGGCCCAACCCGACAAAAAAGCCGCCACAAAGCCCGCACCATAGGCGAGTAACATTCCATCAGCAGATGCACCCGTAGTCGCTTCACTTAAATCTTTCATCTTTAATAGGGTCGCACCCAAAATAGGTGCTAATACCATTAAAAATGAAAAGCGGGTCGCCTTTTCTTTGTCAATACCCAAAGCCAATGCGGTCGCAATGGTACTTCCAGAGCGAGAAATACCCGGCAATATAGCCACCGCTTGTGCCGTACCAATGATCATAGCATCTTTAAAACCAACAGAGCGTTTTCGCCCTCCTTGCAATAAGGTCAACAACAAAATACCAGCTGTCGCGATCAAACAGATCCCAACCAATACGATTCGCCCCTCGAATAATTCTTCAATTTGTGACTCGAACAATACCCCAATTATACCTACGGGCAACATAGATAAAGCCAACTTAGCGATGTAACGGGTGTCCTCGTTCCAAGAGAAAGAGAATAAACCCCGCAACAGATTTAAAATATCTTGCCTGAAAACCACTAGAATACTCAGTACCGTAGCCCCATGCAAAATGATGGTAAAGGCAACATCATCTTCAATTTGCGCACCCAAAAGGGCTTTGCCTAATTCAATATGCCCACTACTACTGATCGGTAAAAACTCGGTCAATCCTTGTAATAGTCCTAAAATGATCGCTTCAATTATAGACATGATGTTATTTTAAACGGAAGTAGTTTAAATTCGCAGCACACTAGCCCTGAATCATGACAAACTCAAAAAGATATACCCCCAAAAGCGCAATGGGTTGGCGAGTAGCCATTCTTTCTTCAATCGCAATATTAAGCACTTTATTGCTATGCTACAGCTGCTCGCCGCCAGGAAACTCAAAGCTACATATTCAAGGGGAGACAATGGGCACTTATTATAGTATTCGCTGTATCAGCAAAGAACATAATGCCGAAGCTCTGAAAAAGTCGATCGACTCCTTACTGACCGTAGTGAACGCGTCCATGTCCACCTATGAACCCAACTCGAATATCAGTCTGATCAATAAAGCGGAAGTATCACCAGAAAGGAGCACTTGGATAAAAATAGACCCGCATATGAATCGGGTGTTTCGAGCCGCTAAGCACTTGCATCAACTCAGTAATAAACATTTCGACCCTACTATCATGCCCTTGGTGAATGCTTATGGTTTCGGTTATACGGAAAAAGGAGCCACATTACCCGATGAAGCAGCAATAGACAGTCTATTGCAATTGATCGATTTTGATAGTTTTGTTCTAAGGACACGAACGGATACCACCTACATTTGTAAAACCACGCCACATACTCAATTGGACTTCAGTGCGATCGCCAAAGGATATGGGGTGGATCAAATCTGCGAATTTTTATACAACAAAGGCATAAAAAACTACTTGGTCGATATTGGTGGGGAATTAAGAGCTAAAGGAAAAAACCACAAAAGCCAAATTTGGAGTGTTGGTATAGATACGCCATCGGACACGTTGAAGCAAAGACAATTACACACCGCTTTACGTTTAGATGATCGTGGTATAGCGACCTCCGGGAATTATCGAAACTTTTATGTTCGTGATGGGGTAAAATATGCCCATACCATTGACCCTTTCAGTGGCAAACCAGCTTCTAATAGATTATTAAGTGCCAGCATTGTAGCCTATAACTGTATGATCGCCGATGCTTTGGCGACAGCTTGTATGGTCATGGGCGTAGAAAAAGCCATCCAATTTGTTGAAGAAAATCAGCAATTAGAAGCCTACTTCATTTATAGCGATGAAAAAGGGAATTTAAGCACCTACCAAACCCCCAGCTTGGAGATTATCTCGCAATAAATATATTTAGCCTATCTTTGCTAACATTCTGTTAACATTCGAGAGGCCTTTGCATAATATTAAACTAAAATACTTATTTCATAAAACATTTTTCATCCCCCCTATCCTACTGTTTTTATGTTGCCTTTGCCATAGTTTCTTAATAACGGCTAAGGAGGATAATACTTTATCGTCTACAGAGAAAGTGAAGAGCAGTACCAATGTATTCATTGGTCTACAACTGCCAAAAGGTAAAAAGAAGGTAGAAATACCTATAGAAGTATACCACAACTTAGTGCTACTCCCACTACGTATCAATAATTCTTTCGAGATGCAGTTCATATTGGACACGGGCGCGAAAACCTGTGTGCTCACAGAACCGCTATTGACCGAATTCATGAATATTGACAGTATGCGTAGTATTCAGATCAATGGCTTAGGAGAGAATCAATCTATTACCGCACATGTGGCCGATCAAGTTTCTCTGCAAGTCGGTGATGATATTAGTGGCACTCATGTCAGCTTATTGGTTTTACCGCAAGGATTGCTGTCCTTCAATGAGCTGTTCGGCAAGCCCGTTTATGGCATTATTGGGTATGAGGTTTTCAAACAGTTTGTTGTAGAAATAGATTATGAAAACGAACTGCTCACACTCTACGATCCTAAGCATTTCAAAAAACCCAAACGCTATACGAAACAGCCCATTAAAATAGAGCGTTCCATGCCTTTTATAGAGGCAGATGTCACTCATCTCTCTGGTAAACAAGAACGACTCAAATTATTATTAGACACAGGGGCCAGCAAAGCGGCTTCTTTCTTGTATGAAAATGCCCCACTACCAGATCAGACCATCGATGCATTTTTGGGCAAAGGAATCGGAGGAGATATCTTTGGCAAATTAGGGCGCATTAACTCCTTACATTGGGGCAATTTTAAATTTGATGATATGGTCGTGGGCTATCCCGATCAGAGTGATATTGGACTAAATCTAAAAGATGGCGATTGGCATGGAAATATCGGTGGAGAGGTTTTCAAACGCTTTACCGTTATTTTTGACTACTCGAACAAAAACGTATACCTCCGTAAAAACAGCAATTACAAGAAAGTTTTCAAATACAATATTACAGGCATAGAACTTGCTGTACAAAACACCAATGAAGGAAGCCTACTGACCATCAACCACATTCGAGAACGCTCAGCAGCGCAAACTGCTGACCTTAGAGTTGGGGATCAGCTGATTTTCATTGATAGTCACGACCTTAGAGACGCTGGTATCGGAGAAGCCTACTACCATTTGAATAAAAAAGCACCCAGCAACATCCGAATCAAAGTCATCAGAGAAGGTGAAGTCTTGAATAAAAAAATCAAGCTTTTTCCTGAATTATAAGGGCACATACCCGCCTGTGGCAGGGTACCGGGCTATCCGTTAAAATTCAGCCCTTGCCTGCTGCTTCGGCGCAGGCTTAAAAAGAGCTTCCAAGGTCGCTTTTTTAAGCCGCTCCTCAGGGCGCATTCAAGTGCTTCATTACCACTACTATCCCTTGTGCGAAACAATGTGGTTATCACCAATTTGAAACTGGTTCAAATTATAGAGGAATTTATTTTCAAATTCAGCTTACATCAATAAATCAATAATAAAGCAACGCTTTCAGCCTGTTGAACGTTTAAGTGGTTTAGGTTGAAATCTCAATCAACATAAATTGAAATTTATTGGCACGTCTTTGTGATTCCCGTCGATAAAATTACTATTTTTAACCCCTATACATCTCTAAACAACTAGGCTTGAAGCGCACTGCTTCGATAAGCACAATACCAAGCTAGTTGTAAAACCAAATACTCCCCTGATATATGCAACTGCTTACTATCGGTAAGACCTTGTTCAGGTCGGCTTTTTTACTCTCCTTTTTCGCTATCGGCACATTAGTCTTGAATGCTCAGCTCATCGTTGAAGATGAAGTGACGGCAGAAGATCTAGCAGCTACATTGGTCGGTGTTGGTGTTGAAATCACCAATTTCGATTTGAACTGTGCGGAAGGTGCTTATGGTACCTTCATCGGAACCTACTCCAATTTAGGGGTTGAAGATGGGATCATCCTTACCTCTGGTCAGGTTGACAATTGCGTTGGTCCGAATGATTCTGGTAGTTTAGGTACTTCTAACGGTTTCCCCGGAGACCCTGACCTTACCGCTGCCACAGGTACAGAATCTAATGATGCCTGTATCTTCGAGTTCGACTTTGTTCCTTTTTCCGAGAACTTGAGTTTCCAATACGTATTTGGTTCTGAGGAGTACATTGAATATGTGGGTTCGGCATTTAACGATGCTTTCGCATTCTTTATTGAAGGTCCCGATTTGCCCTTTCAAAATATCGCATTGATCCCGGGTACTGATATCCCTGTAGCCATCAATAATGTGAATGATGATGCCTATTCAGAGTACTTCTTCTATAACGGTCCTGGTTTCCCTGTAGACCCTACCACTACAGTACAATACGATGGTTTCACAACTGTTTTAACCGCTCAAGCAACCGTTACTCCTTGTGAAACTTATCGCTTGAAGCTGGTAGTGGCTGATGGTACCGATCAGATTTTTGATACGGGTGTATTCTTGAAAGGAGGAAGTTTGAATACCGACTACATCGACATCGACATTGAGAACATCTCTGTGGATGATGATGACTTTGACTTTGCTGTAGAAGGCTGTATAGATGCTTTAGTGACTTTCACTTCTAATACTGTTCTGACGCAAGATGTTGTACTTGATCTTGAATTAGGCGGTTCAGTAGTAAATGGCGAAGACTATTTCTTGGACGAGACTTCTTTCACCATGTTAGAAGGTACTCAAGAATATGAATTACTGATCCAATTCACGGAAGATGACATTGCGGAGTTCAACGACTCTTTGGTCATCACCTACACCCAAGAATTAGGTTGTGATACCAGTGTCACCCTAAGTGGTACGATCTTCATACAAGATCAAATCCCGGTGATCGCCTCCGCTTCGGAAACAGTGATCGAACCGGGGCAATTCATCACCCTTTATGCGAGTGGTGGTAGTGGCGAATATTATTGGGAACCTGTATTTGGTCTGAGTGACAACGAAAGTGCCAGCCCTACCGCAACACCCGTGAACACGACTACTTACATCGTCTACTCAGAAGTAGGTAATTGTTTACTGAGTGACGAAGTCACGATAACGGTGGTCACCTGTGAGGAGCCGGATGCGGGAAGTGTGGAAGCAGCTTATTGCAATGCGGTGGAAATCAATTCCACTGCCGTTGGTGTAGAGTTCATTGACGAATTAGACGTACTGGGCTACGCTGCACATAACAGTCCTACAGGCAATATCTTTGAAAGTGGATTCGAGCTATATGCTTTCAACAGTTCAGGTACTTTCACAGCGGCTGATGGCATTCCTTTGAACACGGAGTTTTACATCTCTTCCATCGTATCTGATGACGATGGTACGGGCTTGCCGAATTTAGAAGATGATTGTATTGACATTAGCATTGGTACGGCTGTATTTTTCACGGATGCCGAAGTAAGTGCTGGAGCTATTGATTTAAGTGCTGAAGTTATTTGTGCAGGTAGTTCTGTAGAAGCGGATGCTGTTGGATCAAGTGTACCAACAGGCTATGTATTGGCTTATGCGCTTCACAATAGTGCGACCAATGATTTAGAAGCTCCTGATTTCGAACTGTATGATATTAATACAAGCGGGACATTCGACAATGGAGCTTACCCAACGAATATGACTTTATACATCACAGCTTTCAATGCTTTAGCTGATGGTGATGGACTTCCTGACCTTAGCACTGTATGTGCGGATGTTAGTGCGCCTGCTGCTGTTGTATTCTTAAACCCTGTTGAGATCCTAACGAATGAGTTCTGCGACAACCCGAACGAAGAATATCATGTAACGATTTCCGCGGTAGGTGGTTTGCCTGAATTCGATGACGATTTCGATTATCAATTCGCCGGGGATTATATTGGCACTTTAGGTTTAGGTGATGATGTAGAGATCATCTTTGATGAGAATACGACAGTTTACAACTTCTCTGTTATGGATGATGGTGCGGGTTGTGAAGCTTCGATAGGGGCTACTTTCGTTTGTAATAAGCTGCCTGTAGAGCTGCTTAGTTTTGAGGGAGAGGTCGTAGAAAGTGGTAATCAATTAGATTGGGCTACGGCATCTGAGCAACAAGTGGACCGATTCTTACTTTACCGTTCTACAGATGATGGAGCGACCTTTGATTTGATCCATGAAACCCCAAGTCAAGGCGATAGTGAAACAGATCAGTTCTATAGCTATTTAGATGTTGCGGCTCCTGCTGGTTTGAGCTATTATCGCTTAACTCAAATTGAAGCTACGGGAGAAGAAGTATTCTTAGGTTTAGTAAGCCTTAACCGCGAAACGGGTACTGCCTTTGAACTGGTTCAATTATCACCCGTTCCTGCTCAAGACTTTTTGAATGTTCAATACCAAGCCCCAGCAGAGACCACGGTAACGGTCAATGTTTATGACATTAGTGGTCGTACGATTCTTGCTCAAACAGTGAATGCGAATGCTGGTTTACAAAGCATGCAGCTTGATTTGAATGATTTCGCTGCCGGAATGTACTTTATCCGCTTAACTACTGCTACTGAAGAATTGACGGAACGATTCATTGTTAAATAGTAACTGTGAAATAGTAGATCTAAATATAAAAGAGGAGTCTATCGTTATCCAGCCGACTTCTTGATTGCTTTTCAGAAAAGGAAGCCCTGTTTTGGGCTTCCTTTTTTATTTTAGCGTTGTTGTATAAGTTTGGCTTATCGAAGCCTTATATTCGCGCCAAGTTCGCGCAAGGGATAGCAGTGGTAATGAAGCCACTGAATGCGCCCTGTTTGGCGGCTTACAAAAGCGACCTTGTGAAGCTCTTTGTAAGCCTGCCAAACAGCAGCAGGCAGGGGCTGAATTTTAACGGATAGCCCGGTACCCTGCCACAGGCGGGTATGCGCCCTGAAAAATGAGAATTTTAATACCACGATATAGTATTTTATGAAAAGACAATTAACAACTATGCTGGTTGCTTTAGCTGCATTAGCCTTTATGGCATTGCCGCTACAAGCACAATTGGTCGTTGATGGGGACATCACAGCCGAGCAATTAGTCGAAACACTTGTAGGTACGGGTGTATCTTTTGAAAATGTAGAGTTCAACTGTCCCGATGGTGCTTTCGGTAGCTTTGATGGTACTACCTCCGACTTAGGAATGGATGGTGGTATCGTACTTACGTCGGGTAGCGTTGACGAATGTGTGGGACCAAATGATGATGGTGGTGCTGGTGTGGACAATGGTGCGCCTGGTGACTCTGATTTAGATGATGAGGTGATCGTTACCACATTCGATGCCTGTGTATTGGAGTTCGACTTCACGCCTTTATCGGCGAATTTGAGCTTCAATTATGTGTTCGGGTCTGAGGAGTATTTAGAGTTCGTAGATGGCGGTTACAATGATGTCTTCGCTTTTTATATTGAAGGTCCTGGTGTTCCTTTCCAGAACATCGCATTGATTCCGGGTACTACTACTCCGGTATCTATTGACAATGTGAATGATCTCGATTTTCCTGAATACTACGTGGATAATGGTCCGGGTTTCCCTGCTGACCCCACTACTACAGTACAATATGATGGTTTCACTACGGTTTTAGCGGCGGAGATCGAGGCAACGCCTTGTGAGCAATACCACATTAAATTGGCTATTGCTGATGCGGGTGATGGTATTTTAGATTCTGGTGTATTCTTAGAGGCGGGTTCATTCTCTACAGATTTTGTTGAAGTGACTGCTGAGGCGGTAACTACTACTTTTGATGAATATGATACGGCTATTGAGGGTTGTGTGGACGCAGTTGTTAATTTCAATTCAGAAACACCTTTACTAGAAGATCTTTTCTTTGATATGAGTTATGGTGGTTCTGTTACTGCTGAAGACTTTACTGGCGCACCAGACTCATTTACCATGCCTGCTGGTACTACTGACACCAGCTTTATCATCTCTTTTATTGATGATGGCATTTTGGAAGGTTTAGACTCTCTGGTTGTAAGTTATACTTTAGACCTTGGCTGTGATACCTTATCTACTTTTGATGCGGTAGTGTACATTAATGACATTACTCCTCTTACGGCAAGTGTTTCTCCTGCTGAGATCGAGCCGGGTATGTTCGTAACTTTCGGTGCTGAAGGTGGTAGTGGTACTTACTATTGGGAACCTGAGTTTGGCTTGAGCGACCCTAATGTGGCGAACCCGACCGCGAACCCATTGGAGACAACCACTTATACGGTCTACTCTCAAGTTGGAGAATGTTTATTAAGTCAAGAGGTAACCGTTGTGGTCAATTCCTGTGACCAACCCGATGCGGGTACGATCGCCGCTGATTATTGTAATGCTGGTAGCGTAACTGCCACAGCTGTAGATTTCGTCTTTGGGGATGAATTGGATGTTATAGGTTATGCTTTACACAACAGCCCTGAAGGAGATGTGACTATTGACGGTTTTGAACTATACGGCTTTAACAGTACGGGTACTTTCACTGTAGATGGTAGCTTCCCTTTGAATACGGAATTATACATCTCAAGCATTATATCTGATGACGATGGTACTGGCTTACCGAATTTAGCGGACGATTGTATTGATATAAGCGTTGGTACTCCGGTCTTCATCACGGATGTTCCTGCTGATGCGGGTGTGGTGAATTTGAGTGGTGAAGTATTATGTGCGGAAGATGTATTGACCGCTACTGCACCAGGTTCGTCTAATCCAAGTGGTTTTGTGTTCGTTTACTTGCTACATAATAGTCCGGATAGCGACCCGAGCATGGATGGTTTCGAGATCTATGGCATCAACGAGACGGGTATCTTCCCTAATGATGGCTCATACCCTACTAATCAAGAAATGTTCGTTACTACCATCTCTGCTTTGGATGATGGCACGGGTGCGCCAGATTTAAGTGCGCCTTGTGGTGACATCAGTGCAGCTTCACCTGTAGTATTCTTGACACCTCTTGAAATCATCACCAATGAATATTGTGATTGGGAAATTGGTGAATACCACATCGTTTTCTCTTTTGCGGGTGGTCTTCCTGAATATGATGATGATGCGGTGTATACGGTAGGTGGTGATGTATTCGGCGAATTTTCTTTGGGTCAGAGCGAAGAGATCATTATTGCTGAAGGGGTGACCAACTTATGGTCTACTTCCGTTATTGACGATGGTAATGGCTGTACTGCTGAGGCAGGTGATGACTTTATCTGTATCAAAACACCTATTGAACTGATCGACTTCAGTGGTGAGGTGAAAGCTGAGGGGGATCTATTAAGCTGGAGTACTGCTTCTGAGGATAATAACAGCCACTTCACTTTATTCCACTCTATTGATGGTGTGAACTTCGAGCAGATCGCAATAGTGGAAAGTCAAGGTGACAGCCAATTTGAACAGGCTTATAGCTTCTTACACACTAGTCCTGTTCTAGGCGTGAACTACTATCAATTGAGTCAGACTGATTTTAATGGTGAAACGACCAACTTCGGTACGATCGCATTGACTCGTGATGAGGTGTCTACTTCATTAGTGATTGAAAGCATTTCACCTATCCCAACAAGTGATGCTTTATTCGTAGCATTAAATGCACCACAGGCTGAAAACGCATCCTTGAATGTGTATGATGTGAGTGGTCGTTTAATCGCTCAGCAGTCTGTTGCATTAACAGCTGGTACGCAAAACATCTCTTTAGATGTTTCTACTTACCCTGCTGGTATTTATATGTTAAGCCTTCAAACTACTGAGGCAACTATCAGTAGCAAGTTCGTGAAGAAGTAAGCAAGTAGTTCTTAGATAGTTACTATTAAATTTATATCCCTGATTCTTGCTAAAAGAGTCAGGGATATTTTTTTGGACGTACCTTTATGCGATTTCCGTACTAAACTTCTTTTTCTTCTTGCCTTTCACCCCTGACATACTAATTGTTTTAGGTATCACTTTAGTTGCCATTATCCTTTTCGTCTCTGAAAAGGTAACAGCTGATACAACGGCATTTTTAGTAATGGTGGCCTTATTGATGTGCGGGATTTTAACGCCTGCTCAGGCTTTATCCGGCTTTAGTCATGAAGCTACTATCTCCGTTTTCGCCCTTTTAGTGTTGAGCTTGGGCTTACAAAGCACAGGAGTGGTGAACTACTTAGGGGAAAGGCTGGAG
>JAHDGT010000031.1 GCA_020631675.1 Bacteroidota bacterium | reverse complement strand
CCAGATAGCCCATTTTGTAGGAACGGATAGCCCGGTGCCCGCAGTAAAAAGGGGATTAACCGTAGAGACGTTATATCATAACGTCTTTTTGCTGAACCCAAATCATTTGCCCCGCTGCGACCAGGTGTTGAATGAAAAAACAGCCTCCCTTTTTATTGCGGGTACGCGCCCTGATCAATAATGGCAGTAGGAAAAGTCAAATAATGTGAAATGATCTAAAACGGCACTGCTTTTGAACAATTATAAGGAGTGGGGGGTAAAAGGAATTGTGGGTGACGTTTTTTACGTTCAGGCTGTCAATACGTCTGAATTTATAGGGAGTAGGGGTGTAAGTCTGACAATTTGAGAAAATTCTAGGTTTCGGGAATTTTTTGATCGTCGGCGGTTTTATTTATAGGGGAGGTTTTTCGCAAACTGCCCGAACAAGCTAAAGCACAGGAAATTTATGTCGGAGAAAAATGAAAATAAGGTAACGACCGGAGCGATTAAGCCCTATAAGCTCAGAGACCTGAAGATTTATGGTTCTGCTGAGTGGATGGCGAATGAGCAGAAGAAGTACAGAACGGTGTATGATAATGGGGAGACTTCGTATGTGTATGCGGAGCTGTCTTTTTTCAATAAGCACTTTGATGAGAAGGATTGGAATGTGCAGGTGACTTTGAAGGCTTATGCGATTCGTGATGACCAGCGCAAAGAGCTGTGTAACTTGACATCGGACAAGCTGGTGACCAAGGATATGAATGTGGTGTATGTGCGCGAAGGCTGGGGCAATAAAAAATCGAGCATTTATTGGCGTCCGGGAGAGTATGAATGGGAGGCTTTCATTGAAGGAGAATCTGTGGCTACACAGAAGTTCTACGTGGAGAATGTGGGTGTGGTGAATGATGAGCAAAACCCATATTTCTCGATTAAATCCATTAAGCTGTACGAGGGTCCGAACGGCAATGTGCCGGAGGAAGAGCGTACCTACTATCGCAATTTTGATGCGAGCGAAACGCGCTATGTGTTCGCGGAATTCAATTTTGACAATCAAGTGCCGGATAAGCCTTGGATGTGCGAGTTGATCTTCAATTTCTATAATGATGCGCACCAGCTGAAAGGCTCAACGGTAGAGCTGTTGAAGGTGGAGCCGGATAATAAAACGTTCTCTGTCACTTCGGGCTGGGGAGCGAATGAGAATGGTACTTGGTATCACGACAACTATTCTTTAGAGATCGTGTTCATGGATCAGCTGATCGCCGTATTGCCTTTTGAGGTGAGTGATGCTTTTGAGGAGGGTATGAACGAGGCGGTGATGCCTAGTACTGCCGGCGCAAGAGTAGTGGCCACAGTACCTGATGAGCCGCAGAGCTTTGAGGAGGTGATGCAGAACTTGGATGAGCTGGTGGGCTTGGAAACGATCAAGAAGCGGGTGCGCGAATACTCGGAGTACTTACGCTTCTTAAGAGTGCGTATTGACCGTGGCTTGGAAGAGGCTAAGAATGTGAACTTACATACCGTTTTCGCGGGTAACCCGGGTACGGGTAAGACCACCGTGGCGAAGATGTTGGGACAAGTATATAAGCACATGGGCTTGGTGAGCAAGGGACATGTGCATGAGGTGGATCGTTCTGAATTGGTAGGAGAGTACATTGGTCAGACGGCACCCAAAGTAAAAGAGGCGATCAAGAAGGCGAGAGGCGGCGTCTTGTTCATTGACGAGGCGTACAGCTTGGCGCGTTCTAAAGACGACTCGAAAGATTTTGGTCGGGAGGTGATCGAGATCCTCATTAAAGAGATGAGTGATGGCATGGGGGATATGGCGGTGATCGTAGCGGGCTACCCTGCTGAGATGCGCACCTTCATGGAGACCAATCCTGGTTTGCGCTCTCGTTTTACGCAATGGTTCGAGTTTCCGGATTATATGCCGCAAGAGCTGGCCGATATTGCTGAGTACACTACGAAACAGCAGAACATCATACTGAGTCCACAGTCTAAAGCCTACTTATACGATAAGCTGGTGGAGGCTTATAGAACCCGTGATCGCTATTTCGGCAATGCCCGTCATGTGAACGAGTTGCTGAATAAGACCAAGATCAATATGGGGCTGCGCATCATGCAAAAAGAGAATCCCCGCTTATTGAGTGAGGAGGAACTGTCTACGATCGTAGTGGAGGATATTGCTCAGGTGTATTCAGAAAAACATAAGCGCAAGCCGGATATTCCGATCGACGAGGAGAATCTTCAAAAGGCACTGGATGAGTTGAATGCTTTGATCGGTCTGCCTAAGGTGAAGCGCAGCATTAACGAGCTGGTGAAGCTGGTGCGCTTTTACCGTGATCAAGGAAAAGATGTGCTGCACAAATTCTCTTTGCATACGGTTTTTGTTGGGGATCCGGGCACGGGTAAAACCACCGTGGCGCGCATCTTGGCGAAAATCTATAAGGCATTGGGCGTACTGGAGCGCGGACATTTAGTGGAATGCGATCGCCAGAGCTTAGTGGCGGGTTTCGTGGGGCAGACAGCCATCAAAACCACCGAGATGATCGATAAGGCGATCGGTGGGGTGCTGTTCATTGATGAGGCTTATGCTTTGTCGAGCAATGGGCCGAACGATTTTGGTAGAGAAGCCATTGAGACCTTGATCAAGCGCATGGAGGATCAGAAAGGAGAGTTCGTAGTGGTTGCTGCGGGTTATCCGGACAATATGAAAACCTTTGTGGAGGCGAACCCGGGTTTGCGCTCTCGCTTTGACCGAGTGATTCCTTTTGAGAACTACGAGGTAGTGGATCTTTTAGAGATCGTTCGTTTATACCTGAATACAGAAGGCTATGAATTGGAACCCGCCGCCGAAGAGAACATCAAAATGGAATTGCGCGACTTACATCATGCGCGCAGTAAGTACTTCGGTAATGGTAGAACAGCGATCAAGCTGGCTAAGAAGGTGGTGAAAAATCAGAACCTACGTCTATCAGAACTGCCGATCGAAGATTTAGATAAGAAGAGCTTGAAGCTGTTAATAGCTCAAGACACTTTAGATCTGGATCTGGAAAGCAACAACTTTGGCGGCGGTGGCGGCCGTGCGGGTTTCCGCGTAGCCAAAGTCGATGTAGCTAAAGGCGGTGCTGCGGGTTAAAAAGACATAAGACTTCGTGCCCTTGCCGAAGCATTTTATTGTGAATACGAATTGCAAAGGGCAGCTTCAAATCTTGAAGCTGCCCTTTTTATTTGGTGGATGATGTTGATATATAGTGCTATTAAAGAGTATTTCAGATAGTCAAAATTTTGGCATTGGTGCAGGCAAGCAGCACCGCTACATGGATGTATTGGAGATCATTTTCAAATTAGCACATTGTCAAATTTTCAAATTGAGTTAATACTGCACCCAGGGCACCCCGATCCAACTGCTATTGGCGATGTATCGATTTAGATCCTTCACCGTCACGGCCCGATCCAAATTAATATCGCCCAATAAATACTGGTTGATCGTGCCCGAAACCGCTTGATAGTCGTTAAAATCAGCTACGCTAACAATGCCATCCCCGTTCACATCTCCTGCGCGCATGGCGTACAAGCCATCGCCCATATCTTTTAGTTGCGCTACGCCAAGCACCTGCCCATCAGAGCTGCCGAAGTTGAAAGGCGTATTAGCATTGCCATCGCTATTGCCATTCCCATTATTCAAAAAGACAGGCACGGCACTCATCACATCCAAATGCGTTCTGTGGCGAGCGATCACATAGTAAGGCTTGTTCGGGTGCGCCCCCTCGAACTGCACGGGCGAGCTGCCGTCCATATCCACTACCGAACCATCGGTCAGTAGTAGTGCTGCCCTGCTTGCGGTATAAGCTGTATCCGCCGTGTCACGTAGCTCTAACAGCACCCAATCCACTACAAAGTCGGGCATAGCGCCACTGGCCACGCTTTCACCACCCGCATGATACCAAGGCGCATCATCATAAGGCTGATCCTCTGGTAAGAGATCCATGATGTTCAACTCATCATCCATGCTGCCGCTGCCCTCGTAAGGGCCTTCTAAGAATAAGCTCACCGCCAATTCCGCCACACAGTCTGCTAGTTCAATACTATGTGTTTGCGTATTCACGCAAATGCCATTATCCACTGTATAATCAAAAGTATAGCTGCCCAAAGGCAAGCCGCTGAAATCCCAGATGCCCGCTGCGCTGATCCCATTACCCGACCAACTGCCATAATCATCCCCCGTCACCAAGCTACTGAAGTCGAATTGCGCACCATCCTCACAGGTGTATACCGTTTGCGGTGTCCAGTTCGCATTCGCCGCTGAAGTAGTAAAAATCACGATCTCGCTCACATCTTCCCCCAAGGGTCCACAATCCCCTTCCACATAAAATTCATAGTCCGTGCAGGGGATCAAAGAACTCAAAGTCATAGACGTACCCCCTACAGGAATAGAGCTCCAACCCGCACTGCCCAACACTCTGAAATACAATTTATTGCTGCTGGTATTCGCCCCGATCTCCCAGCTCAAGTTGGTGATCGTTTCGCTAAGTGCGATGATCTCTAAGTTAAAAGGCGGATCACAAGCCGGCCACAAATTCAATTCAATTTCCGCCAATTCACCCGCTGCTCCGAAGCTCACGCTCACCGTGTCCGGATCATAGCCATCTAAAGTAGCCACCACCTGATACGTACCCGGGTCAGGCGCGCCCGTGGCGAACTCCCCGTAAAAATCACTGCTCTCAGCTAAAGCAGCTAAACCCAGCACCCGCACTTCGGCGGCGGGCAAGGGGGAACCCGTATAAGCGTCATAGACCGTACCCTCAATATAGCAAGCCGGATGGTAGTCGGGCTGCAACACGAACAAGCCATTCTGCCGGTCCGTCACCAATAAATTACCCGATCCCAAATAAGGGTAAGTGCCCCAATTACCAGTAAAGCCACCCCCGTCATCAGCCGATGTATCATAATACCCCACTTCCACCATATTGTCCGGGTAGGTCGCATCTAAAATGCGCACCCCAGCGGTATAATGAGAGATCACCACATAATTGTCCAATACAAAAATATTATGCGATACCACCCCCGTACCCGGATGCGGCTGGTAGCGATCCGATTCCGTAATATCATTTAAGTCGCTCACATCATAACTCGTAATAAAAGCCCCGCTTTTTTCATCCGTAATGAAAATGCTATTGCCATCATCACTCAGCCAGCAAGCATGCGTAAAATCCAAAGGCGTAGGATGCCCGCCCATCACCATCGGGTTAGATTTATCACTCACATCAACAGCCGCGAAACGGCCCGCATAGATCTCGCTCGTCCACATGGTATCACCACGCACAAAACCATCATGCACATACTCTTCCTCATAAGAACCCAAGTAGATGGGGTTGGTCGGGTCCGTAGCAATGTCCACGAAATACGTACCATTCGGAATGCTATCACTCTTCGCCCCGAATAAATAAGCGATCCCAAATTCATCAACAAAAATATTGTGCGCATCGGTATACGCGATCCCCAGATCGGAGTAAGTCGCATAAACCGTATCCGGCAATTCACTCAGATCCAAACTCATCAAACCACCTCCCTCAGGAGACTCGTTCACCACAAAAGCGAATTCCCCATAAGTTTTCATGTCCCGCCAAGTGGTCTCCGCCCCCGCCAAAAAAAACAATTCCGTCGGTTCTTCCGGATCCGTCACCTCTATGATCGCCGTTCCTTCCTGCGTACCCACAATGGCATACTCCCGATCTTGTGCGTCCGTATACCCCCAAATATCATTCACCTTGAAATCATAATCCAGCTGCCCTAAAAAACTAACATTCAGATGATCTCCCTGCGCCGATGCCTGAAAAGACAAACAAAAAGAGCAGGCATACAAGCCCAAAGTCAAAAATAACAGTCGGTATAAAGTGCGCATATGCGTAATTGTTCAATGTATAAACGCAAGATAAGGCATCCTGAAAGCATCTTCAGGAAAAGTAAGGCAGTTCTAGCTAAATGTAAGAGCGAATGTCCGCCCGATCGCATAAAAATCAGATTACTCCATAGCAGCTTATGCAGGGCGCATGCCCGCAATAAAAGCCTGCGCTAGCAGGCAGAAAAAATATCGGCACACAGCACGAAAATCTCACGTCTCGGGTCTCCTGTCTCGAGTCTAATAAAGCGCAAGCTTTCACTGCGTCCACCGGGCTATCCGCTAAAATTCACCTGCTGTCTGCTGCTTCGTGGCAGGCTTAAAAATGGCTACCTCTGGGCCGCCTTTTTAAGCCGCCACTCAGGGCGCATCCATCAGGCTCATTACCGCTGCTATCCCTTGCGCGAATCAACCGCTAAACCCCTACCTTTGCTGCCCAGAAGAATAGCGAAGGGCTAAACCGATATGAAACTCAGCGTCATCATTGTCAATTACAATGTGCAGTACTTTTTAGAACAAGTGCTGCTATCGGTGCGTACCGCCAGCAAAGGCTTAGCCATAGAAACCATCGTAGTCGACAATAACTCTGTCGATGGTTCTGTGCGCATGGTACAAGAGCAATTTCCAGAGGTACAGCTCATCGCCAATAAAGACAATACGGGTTTTGCCGTGGCCAATAACCAAGCCATGCGCATCGCCAAAGGCGAATATGTCCTCCTGCTCAACCCGGACACCATAGTCGAAGAAGACACCTTCAAGCAAGTGATCCGCTTTATGGATGAACATCCAGATGCGGGTGGTCTCGGCTGCGCCATGTTCGATGGTACGGGTACCTTCCTGCCCGAAAGCAAGCGGGGCTTGCCCAGCCCCTGGGTGGCTTTCTGTAAAATGTCTGGTTTAGGGGCATTATTCCCACGCTCCCAAAGATTCAACTACTACTACCTCGGACATCTACCCGATGATCAAACCCATGAGGTAGAGGTATTGTCGGGTGCCTTCATGCTCATGCGCAAAAGCACGCTGGATAAAGTAGGACTACTAGATGAAACTTTCTTCATGTACGGAGAGGACATTGACCTCTCTTACCGAATCACAGAAGGCGGCTACAAAAACTACTACTTCCCAGAAGCCCGCATCATCCACTATAAAGGGGAAAGCACCAAGAAAGGGAGTCTGAACTATGTACGGGTTTTTTATCAGGCCATGGTGATCTTCGCACAGAAACATTTTTCGGGCAGTGGTGCGGGCTTGTATGTGTTGGGCATTCGCTTGGCTATTTTCTTGCGGGCTATTTTGGCGGTCTTCACCAATTTACTCCGTTCGCTATTGATCCCTATGTTAGATGCCTTGCTGGTCTTCTTCGGCATGTGGCTGATCAAAGACGTTTGGGAAACCCACTTCAAAGCCGATGAGGGCATCACTTACTCCATCAACTATCTATTGTTCAATGTGCCCTTATACATCGGCATTTGGCTGAGTAGCGTGTTTTTTAGTGGCGGCTATGACCGTCCCTTTCGCATCTCCAGAGCCATTGCGGGTATATTGATCGGTACGGTTTTGATCGGTGCGGTCTATGGCTTCTTACCCAATAGCCTGCGCTATTCCAGAGCCATGATCCTGATCGGTATGTTGTACAGCGTGTTCGCGGTAAGTGCGTTGCGTATGCTGATCAACATCTTACAGCATCAACGCCCCATCGTTGATGATAGAGCACGAAAGCGAGTGGTCATTGTGGGTGGTGCGGAAGAGACCGTGCGCGTACGCGCATTACTACACGAAACAGGCGTCTATATTGACTTGATCGGTTACGTATTAATAGGAGAGGAGGGTATGGAGGAACTAAGTGACCAACAAGCCCAAACCGTCAAAAACAAGCAACTTGGCAGACCTGACCAACTTGATGAGATCGTAAGGATCTATCAAATAGATGAATTGATCTTCTGCTCCAAAGACATCCCCATTCAAAAGATCATCGAATGGATGGTACAGATCGACGGGCGCTGTGCTTTCAAGACCGTGCCTACGGATAGCAGTAGCATCATTGGTAGCAACTCTAAAAACACAGCAGGCGATCTATATACTATGGAGGTGAGTCTGAACCTGCACCGCAGCTCCAGTAAACGTAACAAGCGAGTGTTGGATTTAATCTCCTCCTTAGTGTTACTCGTACTACTACCTATTTTGATCTTCGTGGTCAAGCAGCCCTTCGGTTTAGTTCGCAATATCTTCCAAGTATTGTTCGGGCAAAAAACATGGGTGGGTTACATTCATGAGCAAAGTAAAAAGGCGCGGGCAAAACGCTTGCCTAAACTCAAACAAGGCGTGCTATCTCCTATGGATGCTTTGAATACAACTACGACTTATGATGAAGCGACCACCGATCGCTTAGACCTGCTCTACGCTAAAGACCACAGCATCTTCAGTGATATAGACATCATCTGGAAGGGGAAACACCATTTGGGTAGGAGTTAAAAAACAAAAAGGCGATCTCTTTAAGAGATCGCCTTTTTAGGTTTTTGATTATTGATTTAGATTTTTTGAGCGTATCAAAGTCTCAAAATCACTGCCCCTTCAAAATCTTAGCATAACGCGCAGAATCGTTGATCACGGCTATCGCTTCATTAATATCCGGGTCATTATCCATATTCACTTCCACTTTTCCTTTTTGGAGGTGATAGCGACTAACGATCTCTTCCTCTAATAAGCGGGTGATGGCTGACTTATAGCGTTCTAAATCGCCTGTTTTTTCCTTTTTGATCAATTCAGTTAGACGATCTAAATGATTGCTCGCTGCATCTTTATACTTTTCGTCTTCGGTACTTGCTCTCAAGCGTTCTATAACCGCCTCTGTTTTTGTTTCAAAGCTGAATCCTTTGCTATTGGCGAATTTGGTGAACTCGGCAAAGTCCGCATCACTTAAGCTGAAGTCTTTAGCTGCACCAATGTCTTCTTTTTGCTGGCGATATTGAGTCGCGAAATCAAAGATCAGGTGATTGTCGATCAAGCTTTGTATGGCTTTGCTATTAGCTGCTTTGTCCACCTTAACATCCGGGCGTACACCACTACCATCATATACCGTTCTGCCAGTAGTGGTTTTGAATGCAGTGAGTAAAGAATCTGGTGTAGTGCTGATACCGTCTTTATAGCGGCCAGAATAGTCGATCGCTTGTACACAGCGACCGCTGTTCAAGTAGTACTTCGCTACAGTTAATTTCAACTTAGAGTTGAAGCCAATGTCACGCGTCTGCTGTACCAATCCTTTTCCGAAGCTCTGGCGGCCAATGATCACACCGCGATCCAGATCCTGCATAGAGCCGCTAAAAATCTCAGAAGCAGAAGCAGAACGGTCATCCACTAATACGGTCAATGGAACATCGGGCATGAAGGCTTCGGCTAGTGTTTTATATTCTTTGTTCCACTCTTCCGTACGTCCTTTCGTCCCTACTACTAACTCTCCGGGAGGAACAAATAGATTCACCATTGTGATGGATTCTCTCAAAAGACCACCCCCATTTTGGCGCAGGTCAAAGATCACCCCTTTCACATCCTTACCGTCCAAACGCTGCTGCATGTCTTCTAAGGCAGCCTTCACCTCGCCAGTACAGCCAGGCTTCATGAAGGTTTGTAGTTTAACATAGGCAATACCGTCTTCGGTAACCAAGTCGTAGTGAGGTACGCTAGTAGCTTGCTTCAGATCACGGGTAAGGGTAACTTTTTCTGTGCTGCTTTTGCCAACGGGCTGAATGCTTAAAGTAAGCGCAGTACCCGCTTGTCCTTGAAGTACACGCTTCACATCATCTAATGAACGCCCACTTGCCGCATCTCCATTAATGGCTTTTAGAATATCACCGGCCTTTAAGCCGCCTTCATGACCGGGCAGCCCCTCGTAGACCTCTTTGATAACAATATCTTTGCCGTGCTCCATCAGTTCTACGCCAATATCACCAGTGGCGGCTGCTTGGTTCATGCGGTATCCCTCGATCTGACCTTCTGAGATGTAGTTGGTATAGGGGTCCAGCTCTTTGAGCATGGCATCTAAGCCCTCTCGCATAAGCTGAGCAGGTTCTACATTATCTACATAATAGTCCCCAACCGATCTATAGATCTTTTCGAAAAGCTGGAAGTTCTTAATGATGCTGAAATACTTGCTCCCGTCACCTTCATTGACGGTGAAGGCCAAAGAGCTGCCCCCTAGGATAAGTGCGGAGGCGATGACTAAATAGGCTTTATATGATTTTAACATGATATGCTGTCTTGTCGTTAAAAAATGAGTAGAAAAACGTTTTGCTTACTGCTTGAGTAAACGCTTCATTTCACTACTGTTCTGAACCAGTTTTTTCGCGGCACTCACTATAGGGTCTTCTTCTAAAGACTCTTCGATCTCACCTTTTTGGTAGTAGTAGCGACTAACGATCTCTGTTTCCAGCATATCTTCTATTTGATCGGAATAGCGTGCTATGTCTTTTTCTTTATCACTATCAATACGTGCTTCTAAAGCATCTATTTCAGATTGGAGCAATTCTAAATAACGCTCGTCTTCGGCCGTTTCTCTGAGTTGTTTGATCAGCTGCTCACTCTGGGTATCATAATCGAATTCCTTCTCTTTGATATAGGCAATGAATTGATCCACATCTCCTTGGTCTAACTCGAATTCACTTGGCTTCGGAATGCTGCTGTTTTTCGAGCGGTATAAGTTGGCGTAATCAAAAAGCAGGTCTTGGCGAAGAATACCTCTGCTGATGTTGCCTAATAACTCACTTTCTACCTCTAAATCAGGATCCACACCACCGGCATCATAGACCATGCGCCCTTTGTTGGTATAGAACTTAGTACGAAGCGAATCCGGAATACGCTCCAATTGATCACTATATCCACCAGAGTAATCTACTGCCTGTATGCATCGGCCACTTGGCAAATAGTATTTAGCGGTCGTTACTTTAATGCGAGAGTCATAGCCCACATCTTTAGTGGTTTGCACCAAGCCCTTGCCAAAGCTGCGCTGACCCACTACTACACCTCTATCTAAGTCTTGCATCACACCAGATACGATCTCAGCCGCTGAAGCAGAGCCACGATCAATTAGAATGGCCAATGGAATCTTAGTGTCAACAGGAATGGACTTGGCTCGGTAGTTTTTGATATTGGCATTTTCCCGATCGCGCGTGCTAACGACTTCTTGTCCACGCTCAATGAAAAGGTTGGCCACATCAACAGCCTCTCCTAATAAACCGCCAGGGTTGCCACGTAAATCCAAAATGACGGAAGTCGCATTTTGGCTGTTTTTTAAATTCACTAGAGCATCAGCCACATCTTTGCTACAACGGTCTGTAAAGCTGGTCAGCAAAATATAACCCGTCTTATCATCTAACATGCCGTAGTAAGGAACGCTTTGCAACTGCACTTCTTCACGAGTCAAAGTTTTAGTCAAAGTTTTATCCTCACCGACCCGCTCTATTTTAAGGTCGACATCAGTACCAGGGGTTCCTTTTAACAACCTACTTACATCTGTAGTGCTGAGCCCTTTAGTAGCTGTGCCGTCAATGGATAAAATCTTATCTCCGGCTCTTAAATCGGCTTTTTGGGCCGGAAAACCCTCGTAGGGATCCGTGATGATCACATGGTCATTTTTCTGACGGATCAATGAACCAATACCGCCATACCTACCAGTGGTTTGGATTTGATATTGCGACATATCCTCTTCGGCGATGTAGGTGGTATAGGGGTCTAAAGAGCGCAGCATCGCATCTATACCGCTGCGAGTAAGCTTTTGATAATCTAACTCATCAACATAACGAGCACTTAGCTCTTCGAGAATATTGGTGTAGAGTTCCATGTTTTTCACGATCTCGAACTCATTGCCCCACATATAGCGGAAGGAGAAGGAAGAAACCGTGATACCGACTAGGAGGATCAGTAGTCCGAGTCGCTTTTTGAATGTGGATAAACTTTGCTTCAGCATATGGATGGTAATTCTATTAATGCTACTAGTTAAGTGCTTGTCTTTATTTGAGACGTGTTCAAAAGAATGCTAGACACACTAACACCTAAAGAAAACGTGAAAAAACGGCATATGGTGCGATACACTTAGGTTAATTTTCGCAAAAAGCGCATTCCTGTACAGGAATGCGCTTTTATATGGGCTTAAAACAGCAATAGATTCTTTTATTTGAACACTTTTTTGGTTTTCACCTTGATGATCTTATCTCCTTGCTCAATGGCGTCTACTACATCTTGACCTTTTACTACTTTGCCGAAGACCGTGTGCTTGCCGTTTAGCCAAGGTGTGTCTTTATGGGTAATGAAAAATTGACTGCCATTGGTGCCGGGTCCGGCATTGGCCATGCTCAAGATACCCGCACTGTCATGTTTCAAATTAGGACGAATCTCATCTTCGAATTTATAGCCCGGGCCGCCTCTTCCTGTGCCTTCTGGGCAACCTCCCTGAATCATGAAGTCTTCGATCACACGATGGAACGATAAACCATTGTAGTAGCCTTGGTTAGCTAAGCCTAAGAAATTGGCTGCCGTTTTTGGGGTTTGCGTAGCATAGACGGTCAGTATGATCTTTCCTTTAGAGGTTTTCATGACCACTTTCGCGTCTTTAGTGAAAACAGCACCATCTCTAAAGTCCTTCATTTTTTTGGCGTCAACCTTGACCCCATTTTGTGCATTCAGGTCAGTGAAGTTCGCAGTACATAGGCCCAGCAGAAGTGCGAAAAATGCCAAGCGGGAAAAGTATGATTTCATAGAATATTATTGGTATAGTTCAAATTGACGTAAGTGATGTTTAATGTGCTTTTGATGAAACTGTTCCCATTCTGCTAAGTTGAGCAAGCCGAACATGGGATGCATTTCTTTGCTGTCTTTGTTTTCTTCTGCTTCGTAGTAGCTGTAGAACGTAGCCAGTTCTTTTTCATACTCTTTTTGTGCAGCAGATAGGCTCTCGAATCGCAAGGGCGGCAGGGGTGTTTCATCACCGGTGCCGGGCATTTTCGCGCCCGGACGCATTTGCTTGTCGCTCATTAGCCAAGCTCGGCGCTTTTCTAATTGCTCTTCGGGCACACTCAAAGGGGCTTTTATACGACCTCTTGATACTTTGAACAATAGTACGAGATGCTCTACCATATGTTGTGCGCTCATGCGCCCGAATACGGGTACTTGATCGGCTTTTAATTGTAAGAGCAGATCTGAGGTGGATTGTAAAAAACTTGTATTATCTGACATATTGAACAAGACTGCTTGTTTGAAACGAATCACATATACACCTCAGCCAAAAGCTTACTCAGGTTACTGAGGAACACTTCATTGTCGATGTAGTCCATTTTGCGGATCTGCTTGACATAGTGCTGGTGTAAAGTACTGGCCGAGGCGGCCGAAGGCACACAGAGATACTTTACCTGCTGGTCGCGCTTGGGTGAACCGGAAAGCGGTGTGAATATGCGGTCAATATCAAAACGAATCAATACCCCTTTGGTTTGTCCGTCGTCACCAGAAATTCTGAAAGCCGTGAATTTGTAATCCGCGTCCTCATCTTTGAATTTAAGGGTGGATTCATTGTTGAAGATCTGGGATTTTTTCAGCCCTTTTTCTAAACTACCACCGCCTTTTTTGCTGTACTCTTCAACAAGGTAGTGGTATTCCGCATCGGTGATGGCTGTGGCGGCTGATTTGCCGCTTGCACTTCCGCCAGCGTTTTGGCAGGACTGAAGTTGAAAACCACATGCGATAAGTAGGATGAAAAGTAGGTTTAGCGGACTACTTTTTTTTAAGGAAGCGGACATAGTAAGGTGTGTTGTTAATTAAGCATTAAAAGTAATCAATTTCGCCGTACCCGCGCAAGGGATAGGAGTGGTAATGAGCCGCCTGAATGCGCCCTGACTGGCGGCATAGCGGGGCTGATCAGAGGAAGACACCGCTATGCCTGCCAGACAGCAGCAGGCAGGGGGTGAATTTTAACGGATAGCCCGGTGCCCGCAGTAAAAAGGCGACTTCCTCGATCTCCGATCAGAACGGAGAAGGTGAAAGTCGCCTTTTTATTGCGGGGATGCGCCATTATGACGAAGCAATATTACTAGTCACGTTTCCCAAAGGGTTTTTTGGAGAACAATCGGTCTATGGTTTTCTTCTTTTTCGATCGTTTGTTTTCGTGTATTTTTTCTGGCCAGTTAGATGCTGGACGATTGCTCATATTGAGTTCGCTGGGTTCTGCCTTAGCTTTTTGGGCGGAAGAGGTCAGTGTTTGCTTGGCTTGAGATGTGGTTTCTTGCGTGATATTAGAATCAAAACCACGATTCAGGTCTGATGAGTAACGGTTGCGCTTGTCGAAATTAGCAGAACCTTTCATGGGGTAGTTTTTACCGCCATAAGGAATCGTTCGTTTAGGCGTATAGATCACATCCGGACCATCTAAATACTCTTTGATGTCACTGCCTGGTACATAGGGCTTCTCAATGATGTCTTGATAGTCTATGCCACTGGGCAAGTTATTATTGTTCGTATTTGTATTGGAATTGTTATATCCACCTGTTGTGGTACCAGGCTGCGTATTGTAGTTCGTGCTAGGACTAACACCAGCATCATACGGGCGCATGGGTTGCGAAGGGGTTGATTCCACAGGTGGCGCATACCCGCCCTTATTCTGTCCACTAAAGATGCCATCATGATCCACGAAGGTATCTTCACTAATGCCGTATGCAGGTAGGTCAAATGGGTCAGGCACACCACCGATCGAGTTGTTTGATGGTGGCTGATTGTATTCCAATGGCGGAAGTTGATTCGCATCAGGATCAGGCACTATAGTAGGCGCTGCTGATTCAGAATACGGCAAGCCACCACTTGAGGGTGGTTTTGCTATGCTAGGCACACTTGATGGGGGTGCTACTGGTGGTGCATAGGTGTTGCCCCCTACAGGAGGAGTAACTACAGCACTAAATGGTGAACTGTTCTCCGGACGTGTTTCCACAACTGGAGGAATACTTGTTGGTGGCTGATAAGGAGGCATTTTAGTTCCCTCTACCGGCGGTGGGTATAGCTGTTGGAAATCATTATCGTTAAAGCTTGGTCGTGAAGCTTCAGTAGTGCTGCTGTTCGGTGTGTGGAAAGGTTCAGGAATGCTAGCGCTCACCGAGTTGATGGTGGCTACATAGGCTTTAGAATAGCCTTGAGTTCTGGCGAGCTGTGCGGCTAAATCGGCTTCCTTTTTTGTGGAGAAAGTGCCCACACAAAGTAACTCTCTATTTGCGCTAACATCTCTTTTAAATACCGTATTCGCGATTTTGTAAAGATGATCCGTGGTATGGAAGTTTCCTTGTTTGGGCAATAAGCCAAGAAAGACCACATAGCTGTTCAGATCCAGATTTGGCGACAAGTCCATTAGATCTACTACCTCACCGCTACGATCTGACATCAAAATTGGTTGAGTAGGTTGATTCGCATTCACTTGTGGGAGAAAATGATCAACCACACCTTTGTAGGTCGTATAAGGAAGCACCATCTGCATATTGCGGTCTAAAAGATGGTAAACCGCATTTTGTTCAATGCCGTAAGTTCTTTTCACATCGAATACATGTCCTTGCGCACTTAGATCGTACCACTTCGGGGCATTGTACTTTGACACGGTTCGCCAGTAGCTGGGGTCTTCATCTACATTGATACCGTAGATGGTCAATTCTTTTTGCCCGAACTGCTGATGCAGCTTATTCATGTCGTCATAAATGAAACTGTGGTTTCCCGCTTTCGCGCTCCATGCACAGATCAAGACATAGTCGTTTAAAGCCGTATTTCTAGAATAAACTTGTTCCCCTTGCGCATTGGGGAAAGTGAAGGAGAGAGGCAAGTGATGCCAGCTGCTAGATTGTGTCTGTGAGATCAATGCTTGCGCACTGAGTGTGAAGGACAACAACAATGCGAAATACAGTAGTAATTTCGACGGTGTGGTAAAAAATAGCTTCATCATCCTTTTTTGCGTGGGTAGTTAAAGGGGTAATGAGCAGGATATTAAGACCACTGAAAATAGTGTACAAATGGACCTGAATACCTAACGCTCGCGCAGCATACTGCACCCGACTATACACAAGGGGGTTGGTCTCGGATAAAGTCGGCAATTTTTTGTGGCTGAGTCAATGACTGCACCTCAACAAATTAGCAGAAGAGATAAGGTTGGGTTTAACCTTATTCGGAAAGATAGCATTAGAGCCTGCAATGTAGATATTTTTACTTTTAATCAAGTACAATTAATCGCATATGAGTTTAAATTTACTCTTATATGACGAAGGGTGGAGGGATGCATTGCATTAACACTATCTATGTTTTCATAGAGCGCTATCTTCAAATTAAAATCAAAATGAAGATAATGGATGTAGTCAAGCTTTTTTGACTAAAAAATCGGTGGATTTCACCAGTTACAACTACATTAAGTACTTTCGTGCTATGACACGAACGGCTGATACGGTAGAGCGAATTTATACGGAGAGAAAAGAGCGATTTGAGGCTAGGGCAGAAACAATGGGTGCGAGATTGCATCGCATTGGGCTCCTACGCATCTTCTATTTTCTAGGTGGTGCTTATGGCTGCTACTACGCCTTTCAATACTACCCTGCTGTGGCTTGGTATATACTTGGTGTATTTCTGGTCTTGTTTCTATTGATCGTTAAGTGGTATGACCGCTTACAGGCTGAAAAAGCACATGAATTAGCATTGGCAGAAGTCAATGCGCGAGAATTAGCCGCCTTGAACCACCAATTCTCCCATTTCGATGGTTTAGCGGGGCATACGCCTGTTGAGCACCCCTATGCCAGTGATTTGGATATCTTCGGAGAAGAAAGTGTTTGCCAATTCGTCAATAGATCTGTGAGCCCGCATGGAGAAACCGCACTAGCAAAGGCACTATCTCAAGCCAGCGATCGCCCCTTGCTATTAGAAAGACAGGCGGCCGTTGATGATCTTGTGGAGCGCATTGATTTCCGACAGACCTACCAAGCCATCGGTGCTCGCTTATCCCATCAGCAGCTCAAAGAAAAAATAGATCGCGTACATCCTGATGTGGCCATCAACAAATGGCTGAAAGCACCTCCATTCATCAGCAATAGTCGCTTTTTAACGCTGCTCACCTTTGCCTTACCCGCCTTGATGCTCATTGGATTAATAGGCTTGTTCATCGGTCTGATTCCCTACCAAGTACCACTGGTGCTCTGGCTGGTCAAGCTCTCCATCATTAAACTCACGCAAGCAGATACGACCAAAGTGGTTGAAGGTGTAGGCAAGTATGCCAAGCATCTACGTACCTATGAAGCCCTGCTCAAAGAAGTGGAGGAAACACCTTTTGAAGCCGACTTACTTAAAAGACTACAAGCAGAACTGATCGAAGACGGACAAAGTGCAAGCGGTCATATCGCCCAGCTCACCAGCTTGGCCGCCAATTTGAATATCCGTACCAATGCGGCTGCTTTTCTGATCCTGAACACTTTCTTTTTATGGGAACTCCTCTTTTGCTACCGCTTAGAACACTGGAAGAAAACGCAGCAGCTATCCATTGCCCGTTGGTTCGAGGCTTTAGGACAGGTGGAATGTCTCTATAGCTTCGCCACCATTGCCTTTAATCATCCAGATTGGTGTACGCCTGAGATTTTAGAAGAGAATGGTGAAGTAAAACTCAGTGCGCAAGGCTTAGGACACCCACTGATCGATCCCAAAGAATGTATAAGCAATGAGATCGCGATCATTGACGACTTAAAGATCATGCTGATCACGGGTAGTAATATGTCGGGTAAAAGCACCTTTTTACGTACGGTGGGCATCAATACGGTATTGGCAATGGCAGGCAGTCGGGTCTGTGCCAATAAGATGTCGCTCTCTGTGGTGCTGGTACATACCAGCATGCGCGCCCTAGATAGCCTCCAAGAAAGCGCATCCGCCTTTTATGCCGAGTTACTCGGACTAAAACGCACGCTCGATGCGGTAAAGCGTGCCCAACCGCCCGTATTCTACCTTTTAGATGAGATTCTCAAAGGCACCAACAGTCAAGATCGCCACCAAGGCAGCCGCGCCCTGATCGAGCAGCTCTTGCGCTACCCCAGCAGAGGCATCATCGCCACACACGATCTCGACCTCTGCACCCTCGCCGAGCGTTTCAGCGGCCAACTCGAAAACCACTGTTTCGAAGTGCAGGTCACCCACGGCGAAATGTATTTCGATTATAAGATCAAGCCCGGCGTTTGCCGCAGCATGAACGCCACCTTACTCATGCGTTCCATCGGTATAGAAGTGTAGTATCCTAGACGATTCCTTGTAGCCGCCCGTTTTCTCAGCCAAAATTGCTTCATCTGAACTTTAGCTGTTTTCATCAGGGCGCGTGCCCGCAATAAAAGCCTGCGCTATTTCTCAAATAAAACTGGCCTACTGTACGAAAATCTCACGTCTCGAGTCTCATGTCTCGGGTCTAA
>JAHDGT010000030.1 GCA_020631675.1 Bacteroidota bacterium | reverse complement strand
TTACGTAGATGGTTTCAGCACCCGCACTATTGTACGGTGAGCTCATCGGAGACGCATTCGTCACCGCGTCTAACCCGCTGGCGTGGAAGCTTACTGTGGCGGTCCCATCCGTGGTCAGGTCACTGATGGCATCCTCAAAGGTGAAGTCCGCCGTGCCGTCACCAATATCACAAGCGTGTAGATCCGCAGGGGTTACTGCCGGCAACGATAGTACAACCAACTCGTATGGCGCTACGGTCACACAGCCATTGGTGTTTTCCGAGCGCAACCAAATAGTACCGGGCGCACTCGTGTAATTGGTCGGCAATGCGTTCGTTCCTCCTTCCGCATCAAGCTCCGTGGAATGATAACTCGTCGCACCGCTCAGGTCGAACTCCGCGGTACCGTCACCTAGATCACATTCTTCCAAGACAGCACTGAACACCTCCGGTGAAGGTATCACCGTCAGGCTCACCTCACTCGTCATATGGCATCCGAACTCGTTCTCTACCCTTGCGTATATAACACCTGTCGATGCATTGTAAGGCGTTAACAATGCGTTCGCCGCATTGTCCGCATCGACCTGAGTAGCATGGTAAGTGATCGTATTTCCTCCTAGTGGATCGACCATCGTATTCAATGTACCGATCTCGAAATCGCCCGTACCGTCCAAAAGATCACAAGCTTCTATCTCCGCGGGTGCGGCCGTAGGTAAAGGATGTAAGGTAAGGGTCACTTCGCTCGTCAAATGACAACCATCGCTGTTCTCTACTCTGGCGTAGATCACGGTGCCGTCAGTGGCGGTATATGGGCTACTTAATGCGCCCGTACCTCCATCGGCATCAGCTTGGCTCGAATGATAGGTCACCGTATTGCCCCCATCCGTATCAACCGTAGCATCGGCATTGGTCAAGGTAAAAGGCGCGCTGCCGTTCATATCATTATTCCCAGCATCATTATCGCAAACGAATAGTTCGGCGGGAGCTATATCCGGCAATGGATCTACCGTGACCACCATTTCCTGGAATACCGTACAGCCATTATCAAATACCGTCGAGTTCGCTATAGCGTACACATAGTAAGTACCAGCGGTACTACCCAGATCGGTCGCGTCAAGTGTCAAACCAGCGCTTCCTGTCGCAGAAGGGGTCACATTACCCAAAGAGGTACCTCCGGTATAGGGGTCGGTCTGAGGTGAAGTGAAGTACACGAACGTCAGTGCGTCCATATCATCAACATCAGTCGTCACACCGATCATTATCTCTTCATCATTCCCGTTACAGATTGATCCGCCTGTCGCATCAGCCGTTATCTCTGGACAACATTGTGCCTCGATCGTTACCGCTGACGCGGTCGTTCTACATACAAAAGGATTGTCATTATAGACCACATAGAACTCTCCGCTTCTATAGAGCTGTAAGGTGTCTTCACTCCCTACCTTCACGATCTGATCCGTTCCGCTAACTATTTCATACCAAGTGTACTGATCGTAGCCGTCCGGTGCGTCGAAGATGAAAGGACCGTCTTCTTGACAGAACACCCCGCCTGTCAATACGTCCTCCGTTATAGGATCGGACACTATGATCATCATGTCAGCGGTTGTCGTACAGGCATCATCGCCTTCGCCAAGAGTTGCCGTTATCGTATAAGTGATATCAGTGGTAGGCGAACATATTTCAGGTGTGGGTGAAGTAGGATCGTCCAAGAAGTCCGTTGGTGTCCAACTGATCACGGCCACATCGATCAGTTCTGTCGCCAGGTTGATATCAAGCGTTGTACATTCATTAGAACAGACCGCGACATCAGTGAAAGGACCTATTTCTAGCTCAGATAAGGCGTAAATATTCAAACTGAATAGCTCGGAGCAGCCGCCCAAAGCTCCTGCCACCTTCAGTACCACGGGATCGTCTATACCGAAGCCGTCGGCTATATTGACGACCACCTGATCATTCGTGGTATCGTGCGTCAGTGTACCTCCGGTAGCGGGATCAAGGCTATATGTATAATCCCCGCAGACGTCGATCGTCAGATCCTCGCCCGGACATAGTATCTCGCTTTTTCCCAGATCCGCTAAAAACTCCGGTGCGATTTCATTGATCGGGAAGGTGATATTATCACAAACACAATCACTCACTTGCTGTATATCAAAGAGTACCGGACAGGCGTCCACGGACGGGATCGTCATCGTTCCGCTAAGGAGTGCCGTATCGCCCGGAGCGAGACTCACCACTGCCCCGTCAGTGGCGAGCTCGATATCAGAAGCGTCTATTATATCATTAAAATTAACATCCTTATAGGCGACAATGGTGACAGGCCCATCGTATTGTTCACCTGTTGCCGGATTGATCGACTCGAAATCATAATTGATTGTAACATTATCAGGATCATCACCACAAGCTACTGATAGCTCTAGTTCAGGAACGATCAGAGGCGGCCCGAAAACCACATCCACTAAAGGATTAACATTATTTACTACGAAAACATCGCATGGTGTATCCGTGGCTGTACATAAGCGGTTCTCCAAACGGGAAATAATGTCTATTCCCAGTTGTTGTGTACCACAATCCACCGCTTCGTTCAAAGAAACTTCCAGATCCAGACTATAGAATTCTCCGGGACCTATCCCATCGGGAACATCGACACAGATTTTTAGCGTATCGGCATTAATTGTCTCTTCCGCGTTCGCATCAAAACCGAAGGGTGCCGTATAGTTAATAGAACCCGGTATATAACTCAAATCACCAGGAGGTAGTATCAAGCACATTCGTGTGGACTCCGTGGTCGCATTGAAAGGCGATACGTTCAGACTGGTGAAACTCACAATCGCATTATCACCGCATTGAATATTCGTCGGCTCGGCGAAGGTCAGCATCTTGGCATAATCATCCGGATCGGCTTCATCGATCACGATAGGAACACTCTCTAAAACCGGCGTACTGATGGTCGACTCACAAGGATCAGAGGCTGTCACCTGCAATCGAGCTACCGAACCACTGACGAACTCATCGCAGACCGATACTGCTTTGAAACGAATCAGTACCTTATTAGAATCGGTCAGGGCTGAATTGTCAGTAATGCCCGGCAAGCCATTCAGCGCTAGCTCTGCTGACCAATCACCAGTGCTGTTATAGCTGTATTCACTACCCAGCGAACTTAATCCCAGATTGGGAGCATCTCCCGCTGGCGCGGAGATGAACGCACCTGTGTTGACTGGTCCGCCCGGATAGGCGACCTCCCATGAATTTTCTACGACATCTAAACCGGCAGGTAAATACCAACTAGGGTCAATATTCACCAATAAGGCGGGTTTAACATTCTTTATTCTGATCTCGAAAGGTATGGTATCACAAAGACCGTATTCAGCCCCATTTTCAGGAAGTATCCATTCCGCTTGAATTTCCGCCTCATCGCTGATGTATTGGTAACAAGTCTCCGCATCAGCACAAGAACCTCCTGCCGCTCCGAGTAAGGCGGCTTTATCAGCTTCGATACATCCAGATACGGTCTTAACGCAAATTGTTGTTTCCACATCCAATCCTATGGGGCAGAATAATAGTTCGGTGACCAGCTGCATATCAAAACATGCTCCTGGTGCAAGATCAGGCACCAAAACCTGATAAATCGAATAAGTACCATCATTGCTGAGTAAATTCGCAGACAGTGGTGCACCGCCTATGTCTAGCACTCCAATTAAGCCTACAGGTGATGGAATACTTATAGTGGTCACTACATTTTCATGTGTGGCACCACCCCCTACACCGGCACAGACCTGATGCATTACAACTTCATTCTCACCTTCTAAATCGGCTATTAAAGTTTGATCTACCGTAGGGATCAAAGGTGGGTAGGTCGTACTATTATCCACGAAATTATCTGGTGTGGTCACCTCATGTTTATAGTGACGTCCTGGATGGTAATGTAAATCCGGATCCAATCCGAAAGGCTTCCAGTAATCATCTTCACCTACTAAAGATAAGCCTTCCGCAGCCGCAAGGGCAACAAACGGATTTCCACCACCCCCAAAAGCAGCATTGTCCCATTTAGTGTTATTGACCTCCCATAGAGCATTTTGGTTGATATGCTGCATCAAATACATATCGGTCATCTGTGCATTGATACCAAAACCAGCCGATTCGATCTCTTCAGGACATAACGATTGCAAACTATAACTCACTTTGAATTCACAACCATTGCTTCCCCCTACCGACAAAAGCGGGAAAGGATCACCAGACAATTGTCCGAAACCAAAATTGCCGTTTCCTGTAGAGCAAGTACCTCTTTCTTTACCGTCGAGGTACATTTGATCGACCACTCTTAATCGAGCATAATCAGCAGCATCTTCCGCCAAGCAACAGAGACCGCCCGAAGCATCAGGTATACAGCTTAGATTCCCTTGACTATCATCGATCCACATATCGTCTATAAGTGCTGTGGAACCGTCTGGGTTGGTTATTGTCATGCCACCAGTATAAACCAGGTTATTCGGAAAGAAAGGTTCTATATAGTCAACCCCTATAGCTGGTCGATATTCATTCTCGAACCAAGGGGTAACACCCGATGCTACTGCTGGCAATTCATTAGTTGTACGGAAAGTATGCTCTACCTGCACATCACAATTTTCTACATTAACTGTGGTTTCACAAGTAGTAGAAGGTGCCCAGAATTCATAGGGTGTGGTAGAATCACAACTCTTCAAATCCTCTCTCGTACAAGTTGTTTCTTCAAATATTTTTCGAATATAGAAATTTGGATCCGCTAGCACAGTTGAAACACCGCTATTTCCCCAAGGTTGATTGAAGTAGCCATCATTAGCCAGTACGGTCTTAATTTCTAAAACGAAGGTATCTGTTGCTGTGATATCGTATTGATCAACAAGCTCATTCGTGTTGGCTCCGCCCCAACCTGACTGCCCACCTTCACATACTGGGGACCCACTAACATAATACAAATGCATTCTATCATCTAAATCTTCTCTATCGTTTCGCCAATTAGCATTTCCTTGATAAAAAACAGGTCCTTGGACGGCAATCGGACCAGGAACACCTAAACTCGTAGCAGTATCCTCACAAGTATCAAAGTCCAAACCATCCGCATTCGTTTGTGTGAATGGAAAATCAGGATTAATATAAGAATCGTCGAAACGACAATCACCACAAGGTCCATATGAAGTTCCTCCTATATTTGCGATTAGTACTTTCGGAAAATTACCCGACTCTGCCGCTGTAGAATAGTCATTGATATACGCATCAGGCACTCCCATAGGTGTCTTCGTTCCATCCGCATTTTGAATATGGATACTTTGTAGTTCTGCACGGGTGTAATCCATTGAATGTCCAACATTCCAGCCAAGGAATTCAATAGTAAACCCAAATTCTTTAGCGTCTTTAAATGTTTCGTAAGCACCAGCGTTGTTAAACCAATATTTGGCTTTTATGAGCATCGTGTCACCTGGTAAAAAGCGCGTCAAGTCTTCTTCTGGAATTTGATCTTTGGTCAATTTTGTGCTCATGGTACAATCTGTATACCCATAGTTACACCTTTCGAATTCTACTGAGGCACCGAGCGGACAACCACAGGTACAAGTTGCACTGTTCCACTCAATATAAGTCAGCGTTGAATGGCAAGAGCGTAAGACTGTACAATCTGTACAATCCGCACACTCTTCTTTAACCTGCCATTCCGTGGTTAACCAATCAGGAGGGCTACAACTGCCATTAAATTCAAGATTGTAAAAGTAATTTTGAGGACCTACAGTACTATCTCCAGCTGGTATAATAATTTTTATACCAACAGTATCTCCTGTCACTATATCCGTTTCATAGTTCCAGCTTGTGGCTGCAACAGCCGTACCATTGAAAGTAGCCGAACCATCGGCATACCTCACCTCTGCCCATTCATTTTGATTATTAGGAAAACCTGGAGGGAAAGCATCAGCACCAGTTCTGGTAAGTGATCCTGTAATCAAAATTTCGGCGTAAACGGTTCCACTCTCACAAGCACTAATGTTGTTAGAGCCATACGTATAATCTAAGGCAAAACCGTTATTCGTTGGATTCCAAGAAGAGCAGCTTCCTGATACAACATCCTCTGTAACGACATAACCAGGATTCTTTGTACTTTCAATTTCATTGGTCGAGAAACTAGTCTCACCGTAGCCCCAACTAATAGGAGGAACTAAATCTGCAAAATCTTGCTCGTTCTGACCACAATTGCGTTTGAATAATAGTTCTATTTGGTCCACCACACAGTTTGTGGACACACAAGTCTCCGCATTCTCATCAGCGCAGACCACCTCTACTTCTACTTCTATATCGATGGACGAACCACCCGCTAAATCATCAATGAAGCCATCATCATCTTCATCAGAAACCCCAGGGATCGCAGTAGTATTCGCGGTCAGATCGACCACAATATCTCCACCTGCATTGGTGGTATATGCCACAGGCACACCACCTATACGGACAGTTGCTGTTTGGGTGTTCCCCCCTTCACATGCATCCCAATTTAATATCAGGTCAGTCCAAAGTCCATCTACTGGATCTGTATTACTTGAACTGATCGAGGTGCTCCAAATAATATTATCACCACAAAAAGCACCCGCTTGATTCAGTGAAGAATTAACCGCGTTGGGCGTTGCCTCAAAATCGGGTAAGAAAGTTATTGTTCCTTCTTTTTCACTGGCTTCGCTACAATATTCCTCCTCACAACCATAAAGTGCGCCATAAGTCAGAAAGCTGGTTTGTGTATCAAAACACTCTACCACCTGATAGCAAACCTCTACCGTCACTTGCTCATTCTCATTAAAATAAATATCAGGTGTAAAACCTAAAGGGTCAAAATTGCCCGTAAAATAAGTACCATCGATCGTTGCCATTAGTTGTTGACTGGTCGCATCATAGGTGTACGGAAGTGTGTTTCCGTTAGCGGAAACACTGGTCACAATCAACTTACTATCATCCAAACCATCAATAAAAAAATCAAAATCATTCACATAAGCACTAATACCGTCTTGTGATATGGTCACTGTATGACAATCTATCATTTCTCTATCGGTCAATTCGATATCTGAATCATTATTCCCCATTACAGACAATACGTTCAGGACCGGGAATCTGAACTCAGAGTTGAATTCAGCTAGTGGTTCGAACGTATCCGAGCAAGCATAAGCATCTCCTAATTCATCATTCCAATTATAATTGACGGATACTTTTAATTCGGCAGGTTCTTCTGTTACATTGACATCGCAATTGGCGCGTACTAATACATGTGCGACGAATACAGATGAAGCAGCTAAGTTCGGCAATAAGAAAGTAGGTTCATTCTCATTACTCACATCCAGTTCTTGAATTATATTCCAAGGGTAAAGCCCTTCCACTGTACCAGCGTAGTTCATACCGGGAGGCAGGTCAACGACCAACTCGGCATTCGTGATATCGCCAGGTGCTGTGGAAAAAATCAATAGTGCCAAGGTATCAGGAGCCCCGCATAATACAAGTGAATCAGTTTGTGCGAACTGAGTGATTCCTCGTAAATCATACATCTTAATATCAGGTGGGCAACCAATTTGGGTCTGTCCCTTTAAACTTGTAAAGCAGATAAAGCTTACAATTAAGAAAAGGGCTGTTCGAATAAATCTTAATCTATTCATCTCATTTTTTTTGGTGACTCATAACCATAAAGTGCAGCTCAACGAGCGACTTTCTTCTATTTCGATTCACCAAAATCAGTACCTATTAGACTTTCAAAATTGCAATCAATCGGTGCATTTTCAAGTCCCAAACCCAACAGCAAAACTCTTATCTATTGAATTTCAGACACTTAGCACAAAACCCATCTTTACTTTCAAAATCGAAGCATTTTATTGTAATTCAAAAAAAATATACGTTTTGTTCAAAAAGCTATACATTTAAAAAAAAAAGCGTGTCAGAAAATCTACATAAATTAATATATAACATGTCAAAAAGCGAGAAACGCTCTTTGAAGTTATATATTGATGTTTCGTCCTCGAAGAAGAAAGAATATTTAATCGACATTTTCGATAAGATTTCCGATATGAAATCGTATGACGACAATAAACTATACAAAGAAACTTCGTCCGGAATCAGTAAATCAGAGTTTTCCCGATCAAAATCGAATCTAAAGAAAATGATCTTGGACTCTTTATATCTATTAAATGATTTAGACGCACACAAGAGACTTATTATCGCACAAATATTAATTAATAAGAAACTATATGATGAAGCATTGAAGAAGCTGCTTCCTGTATTAGAAGAAACGCATCCCTATTATCACTCTTTTAAAATAATGGCATATCGATTATTAGCAGTAATAGAAAGCCTTAAAGGTCAAAATCAGCAAGAAGAAACACGAAAACAACAAAAATATTACACAAGTGCGATTAATGAATTAACGGATTTGAAAGTGTTACTCACATCCAATCTATTATATCTTCAGCTAAGGGAACTTGCTGTCTCAGGTATGTATGAAAGTGATTATGTTGCAAAAAACAAAAAACTAACCGCACGTTTTCGCGACTTTTTGACACAACCTATTAAAAATGTAGATGTACAATTAACCGCTTACTATGGGCTTTTGTTATGCTATGATGACGTTTATGAAACAGATAACTCTTTAAGTATTTTGGAAACAATACGTAAGACATTAACGGCAAACAAAACGCTCAATACTTTCCCAAGAACGCTGAATCTGAAATTGAATGATATATATATAAAAAGTCACGAAAAAAATCTCGCTATCGTTCAAGATCAAATATCGAAGCTAAGGTTACTTGATAAAGAAATACCGCCTTATTATAAGGAGCCACTCCAATACAAAAAAATGCAAATTATTGTAAGGGCATACATTAACTGCAATCAAATCATATCTACAGAGGACTTAAATACCATTCGTCAACTTCTTCGTTCTAATAAATATGTTGAACACGCTGTCGAACTCAGACATTTTACCGGAGCCTATTTTTTTTCTAATTTAGACTACAAGGCAGCTTCCGATGTATACTACTTGTATATGCCGCCGTTTCCCGTGGACTCAGAAATTCCTTTATTCGTACATGATAATATACTCTGGATTTTAACTAATCATAAATTAGGCATCCATTCCGTTGCCAAAAATCAGCTGGTCTCACTTAGCCGTAAACTTAAAAGAGAAGGTAAGTCTTTTGATCTTTTAAACAGTTTTTTATCACTAATCAGAACTTACCTGAAGACACAAAACACAAGTAAAACACTAAAAACCCTTTCTGATATTTCTATTTTTTTAGAAGTAAATAAACAACATATTCTTTTTGGCCATTTCTTTGATTATTTACGCATATGGATACCCAAAGAAATAATCCAACTAGATGAAAACTATAGTTTGGAATAGATAAAGTTTGTGCATTGATTAAATTGGTCTTTATTTGAATCAAATCACCTATTCAATTATCTTCATAGAACCCTACACCACCTAATAAGGGTAGAACACTCACTAACTATTTTTCGCGCGAGGGATAGCAGTGGTATTAAATGTGCTGAATGGCGTGTGAGTGCGCCTGTTGCGGGGGCGGCCCAGAGGTAGCCACCGCAATAGGCAGCAACGAACCGACAGGCAGTGCATTTAATAGGAACGGATAGCCCGGTGGACGCAGTGAAAGCTTGCGCTTGCTTAGACCCGAGACATGAGACTCGAGTACCGAGATTTTCGTGCTGTAGGCCGATTTTCAGGACGGGAAACTGCGCAGGCTTTTATTGCGGGCACGCGCCCTGAAAATAATTTTGAATGATTAAATGGCTGAATTTTGAATGCTGGTTCATTGTAGTGGTTTTAAGTGGGGAGCGCCTAAAACTACAAAAGGCAATAGAATATATCTAGTGCCTCTTGTAGCTATTAACACAATTGTGTTTTATCGTTAAGATGTATGTTTATGGTAAAAGGGCGACCACAAGGGTCGCCCCTACAAAACAATTTGTTTACTGTTTACTGTGCCAGCGTGAAGTTGACGCGGATACCTCCTTTGGAATTCACGGTGACGAATGAGGCTGAGGTATAGGGGATGTTCTTGGTGCGCTCGTAGAAGAGCGAGATCCGCAGCTGATCACTGATCACATAGTCAATGGAGGGGGCGATACGTATGGTTTTGTTACCGCTTGCTTCTTGCTGGGCGTCTTGATCCAAGAGGTAGATCCTCGTGATCCGATCGGAGATGCCCATGTCGAAATTGAAGCTGAGGTCGTTGTCCAGTACGATTTCTCTACCGCCTAATTTTATGGGTAATTGGAATTCTTTCCAGGTATAGCCCGCACCAACAGCGATCTCACTGGATCGACTTTCTGCCATACGATAAGCTTGCAAACTGAGATCGAGCGTACGGGAACGCTTGTAATCAAAGCTTAGGTTGAGGTCGTTGGCAAAGGTCATTTCTATACCTAATAAGGGCGAGAACTGCTCATTAATGCTTATACGCGGCACCTGATGATAGGATTGGAAATTACCGGTGAGCGTATCTATATCACTGGACAGTGGCAGATAGATGAACTCATCATTGGCGACCTCTATGATCCTATTATCATTGAGCAGTAAAAGATCCTCATAGAAGTAGCGATCATCGTAATAGAGGTTATTTTGGAAACCGCCGATACTCAGATTATTGGTGTAACCGTGCGTTAGATTGACCGAATTGAAGATCTTATCCAAGCCGGGCAGCTTACTTAATCCATTATAGCTGAAACGCCAGTTCGGTATTGGGATAAGGTTCAGGGCGTTCAGGTTGAACTTCTGTGGATCCCTACCCGTATAAGCCGCCAAGAAAGCAGGCATAAGCACCTCTTGCGCATAGGGTCCGTAACCATATTGATAGCCCTCTACATTCTGGGTGTCAATAGGGGTGATGAAATCGCCGCTCGACTCTGGGTTCAGGGCCGACAAACGCTCGGACATGATGACCCGATAGTCTTCAAAATTGCGGAAGGACTGGGTGATACCCGTAGTATCCGCCTTATCTCCGAATGCGGTTCTCCAAGTGAGGTAAGAGATGGTATAACTACCTGCATCTAAGTTACCGAAGTGATCAAAGAAGACCCCGTCTTGTCCTACTTTATAGAACTCTGAATGGTTAAAGTTGTAGGTCATATTGGCGTTCAAGTCGATCTTGAGGCCCCTATAGGGTTCTATGTTCGCCCTACCCGTTATGTTCACGCTACTAGTTTGCCGCACCTGATCATTAAGTAGGCGGTTCTTGGAGATGATGTCTTCTTTGGCTCCCCATTCTAACCAGCTTCGGAGGTCGGGTTGTGCCCCGAAAACGAAGTCCCAGCCCGGCATGGGCTGTTGTCCGCCCATAAAGTTGAGTCCGAGATATTCATGTTCTCGCATAAAGCCGGGTATGACGGTGGAGTTCCGTTCGTTGTAGGTCAGCGAGATGCGACGCAGGCTCATAAGCGGGCGGATCAAAGCACGGGCAATAGGACTGACTGAGTTTTTAGAAGAGGACTTTTTCTTCTTATCCGCCTCTGCGTTTTTACCCTTGTCTTTTTCTTTATCCTTGCTCTTAGAGGAACGACTCGACTTTCTATTTCTACTCTGGTTGATCTTCTTTAAGTAGGGTATGCTATTGTAGAGCTTAGTCAGATTCAGCTCTCCATTCAATTGAATGTTTTGGGAGTTACCCATGGTATTACCCAAGGAGTCTTGCAAGCCCAATGGGCGAGCTTCCCAGAAGTAGGTAGAGCCGTAGCGAGCACGTACCTGTGTCCAGCTTAAAAATGGAATCTTATCTAAGGGAAGGTTATAGCTCACGTTGGCCGTTTGGTCGTACAAGCGGTTACGTCCTAGCTTTCTGATGTTGGTCCAGATGGTGTCTTTCACCTCTTTACCCGGCAGGTTCTGCGGCTCGTCAATGACCGAAGTATTATTAGCCGAGAAATCTAAGCTGATGGATTTAGTCGGGTTGTACTTGAAGCCGTAATTACGATCCCAAGTAAAGGCTTTATCGTAATAGGTCTGAGAGATTTCGCCCGGATAGAAGGTACGCATGCGCAGTGTTCCGATCCGCCTATTCATATCCGTCCGCAGCGTGATGCTGGACGGCACAAGATTAAAGTTGAAATCCTTGATCAATCGCAGATACAAGCTCTTAGATTTGATCGCCTTTTTGAAAGGTTCTATATAAGCTGGTCTGGCATTGTAGGTATAGGCCAGTGAACCCGTATGCCGTTTCACTTTTTCCTCCTCAATGATCGGGTCTTGCAGCTCACTCTCTACGAAGGCATAGGTGGCACTGAAGTTTTCAATGTCATATACCTTCGGTTTACGATCGGGGTTGGTGCGTTCCTTGCGCACATTGGTCACGTTGACGCTCTTGATCGTATTGATCGTTTGGGTCTGTTTTCGATACTCTTGTACGGTATCCGTTTCGTGGAAACCTTGTTCCGCCAATTGCCCCAGCGTATCCAGCTCCTCTTTGAGGATGATATCCCCATCATAAGGATCGTACTCTGGTGTACTGATCGAGCGAGAAATACCCGCGTATAAAGGAATGCGAATACCACTTTTCTCTGGTAAGAATTTACCCAACTGCAAGTTGGTAGAGGCGTCGAAATCAACGTAGTTATCTTGGTAGCGATCTACTACTCGCTGCTCTAATGTACCGAAGCCAGCGGTATGCATATTCGCTGAGAAAGATGCCGTTCCTAAATCAGCCAGTTTCACGTCCATACGTGCTAAAGCTGCCCAACCCGGACTTTCATCGAAATCGCTCAAGCGCAATTCGTTGAACCATACTTCCGCACATTTCTCTAAACCATCATCGCTGTCTTTATTAGCCGCATTACGCTTAGGGTTACGCACTCCGAGCATCACATTTTTCACTCTACTCAGATCCGGGCTACCTACTACAGTAACTCTTGCCTTCAAGGTATCTCCTTCTGTAGTGACCATATACTCTCCATTGTAGAGTTGGCGAGGCAGGAATTTCTGGTAGGGCTTATATACCGGATGCGGAGAACTGCTGACGTCCGACTTCCGCTCCAGCTTCAGATCAACGAGCTGTTTGAGTGGGATCACCATCTCATTTTCCAGCTTCCAGATCAAAGAACGGTCGGCTTCAGAATCATTATTGAAATCAGCGGGGATCTCTTCGGAAAGCGTACGTACCAAAGGTATTTCGTACTCATAGTAGTTTTGCTCGAAGTCGTCACCCAGTCGGATAAATGCCGTCACATCCCCATCATCGAGGGTATTATCCATACAGCCTTCTATCACATTGAGTTGCTCCATGTGGCAGAACATCTCCAGCTTGCCGAAGCGCCGCATGTCCATATTCACCCGTTTATAAATAGCCTTTCCATCACCATCTTTTAGATCCCCGACCTGCATCATGACAGAGCGTTCATCTAAGATTTGATTGAAAGAACCCGTAGGCACGATTTCGCGCTCTACCCTTGGTGGGATACTATATGGAATAGGAATTTTCTCGGAGTTCTCCTGTATACCCAAAGAGGTCATATTGAAGAAAGACTCGGAAATATCATCTGGATTAGAAGGAACATATTCCCCTTCCTCGCGAATGGTACGGCTGTATTCTCGCCAGTTACCACGCACTAAGTTGAAGTTCACCATACGTGCTACTACAGGCTTATCAAAACCTGTCATGTACATACGGATGAACTCGATATTTCTCAAGTTGACATTACCCACTTTGTTGGTGAACTGATCTACAGGTACGCGGAAGTAGTACCATCTGACCGACTCCGTCTCATCATTTCTAAGGGTTACTTCTCTATCTATCACATCTAGTAGATAGCCTTCACCCACCTGCATTTCACCACTAGGGCGCAATGGGATACGATACTGGAAATAGTCTTCAGAATCATTCAGTGCCCAGTCGCCATTCAAGTCCTCCATCTCCGGACGAATCGTAGCCGAACGGGTGAAAGTCGCTTGTTGTGTACCTGCGTCCAGATCATCAACCGCATCGTCTTGTGTACGGGAGTTACCTTCCGGACCATTGAAATTTTGGTAGCGCAATAAGATGCCATCACCAGGGCGGTCTGATAGTGCGGTATTACTAACGGTTAAGCTATCGTAGTAAGCATCTCTAAAGTGATAGAAGTTATCTCTTGCAGGGTCATTCTTAATGTTTTCAAAAGCTTCAACATCCAGCTCCCCTAAGGATACCATTTCTTCCAGCTCATCTAAAAAGTCGGCAAAATAGTCGATCTCTTCTTCGGTCTTCAGACCATCAAAACCGATGTCTTGCTCTCTTCTTGATTCTGAGTTGGTGTCAAAATATTCATTGATCGGACGGAGCTTGGTGACATTACCCCAAGCCGACTGATCCAAGTTAGGCACCTCACCCGGACCCGGTAGTGAGTTCTCGAAGAACTGACGAGAGTCTTTCATTACATCCTCAGATACATTACCTAAGTCGATGTACATATAACCATCGTTATCCTGTAATTCCGGATAGATGAAGGGATCCATCATCCAGAACTCAATGAACTCCACATTGGATACCTCGAAGTCTTTATACGGGCTATTACGCATGATCCCTCCCCATCTGGATTCGGGATCATTCAGTTTACCTTCTTCGTCCAAACCTGCGGAAACGCCTGGTACCCCTTTAGTATCATAGTTATAAGGTCCCGGTTCAGAAGGATAGTAAGCTAAGTCGAACGTAGTCAGGTTATTCGCGAAAACAGACCCTTGGTTATTCACCTGTTCCGGGAATAGCTCTCTCAAAGAAACGATACGCGAATAGTGGTTGGAACAAGCTTCCGTCGAAGTCACATCACCCGGAATGCCTGAGTTATTACCGAGATTACTACAGAATATAGGATCGGGTTGATACCAAGCGATCTTAGCTCGGTTGTAACCATAGGTCAAACTATCTGACAGCGCCGCTTCGGGGAACATTTCCACCCCATTCGGTCCTAATGCGCCTTTAGGCGTAGAGGCTAATGACCAGTTGATAAAAGGGAAAGATAAATCCAATTCAGGATAAGCACTTTCAAAGTCATCTACATAAACAACCCCTTCTTTATTGATCGCTTTAGCGTGACCGGGTAAAAGTCCGGCCCCTTCCGCACTGAATGTTACACTGGAAGGCTCTTTGGTAGAGATACCGGGCAGCCAGTCTACGAATTTGGTGATACCTGGTGCTTCTTTAAATAGATTCATATCCAAGCCCACCATGCTATTGGCAATGGGGTCCTCCCCATAATTCACCTTAGGTGTGAAAGGACGTTCTGATAAACGAACGAACGTACCACCAATATTGAAGTCTTCATTGACCTTATAGTCCAGCCTTGTTCCTAAGTATGTCCGCTGTTGGAGACCAAAGGTTCCATTGTCTTCATAGGATACATTAATAGGTGTACCCGCATTGATATAAGCATCATTCAAGATCGTTACCCGACCTAAGTTGTAATCCACTTGATAGTCGATTCCTTCTTGTAGTACACGACCACCTGCGGTTACCCTAACGGATCCTTGTGGTAGGTTGAAGGCACCCAGCGAAATTTCGGATGAGACCTCACTCTTGTACTCCCCTCGAATGAAGAAGCGATTAAATTCAGGGAAATCCGCAGCTACGGTTTTGGTTGAATCATAGAGGTAATCATAGGCATACTGATTTGCCATTTCCTCTAAGTTGCCATTCTCTAAGAACTCATTGCGAATGTGATCGCCGAATGGTTCTAAGACCGGAAAGATCAATCGACCGTTCCTAGTGTTCAGCGTACCAAAACTCAGAATATTATTCTGCAAGTTGGTACTCGTCAATTGATCATCAAAATTCCGCTGTGCGGTATAGAAGTCGAACACCCCATCCGGGTAAGGTTCATTGCTGCTGTTCAAGCGATCTAAATCCAAGAGCTTGATCAGCGGGTTGCCTTTTATCCCTTCTCCTTCGGGTATGTAGCGTAGATCACCGCCTCCTGGGTTTTCGTAGTAAACGTCTAATCTGAAATCCTCAGGTGCTACTTGGTAAGCCCCTAAAGCGTAGACGTTTTTCATCATCAGATCCCACATCGGGTGCTTGAGCAAAGGCGTACTACTTTTCAACATTTTTACGAAAAGCACACGGGGATCTTTCTCTTGATCCACATTAAATACATCCTCAGCCAGTTCCCCTACTCGGTATTGCCCACCGTAGATCGTGGTGTATTCATAAGCCACCGCCAATACTTCGTTCGGACGAAGGGCGAAATTCAGACTGATGAAACCCAATTGCGGATCATAGGTGAACTCGTCTGGTTCTAGTTTACGCGCATTGGTTTTACGGAAATCGCGAATATCCTCTAATTGAAACTCACCAGCAGGATTACTAAGGGTAGAAGTCACCTGATCCAATTGACGAACATTAGGGTTCGCATACAGCTTACCATACAAATCATTCGTTTCATTAGACGGCTGCTTACTGGCCGCCATAGAAACATTCACATTTTCATTGAAAGGCTCATATTCCCCTAAGTCAGAAAAAGCAACGATGTCACGTTGTGCGTCCTCTGGCACAATACGCGAATCATTCACATAAACATCCATTCTTGTAATGAATACCGGAGAATTGATATAAGGGAAAGTCTCTAAGGCTTTTTCATAATTATCGCGGAAATAATGGCCCACGAAGAAGTGGCGGTTCTCATCGTATTGATCCGCTGTGATCTCGAATTCCTGTACTTGACCTCCGCTCTCTAAAACCAATTGTCGGGCTTTAGAACGCTGTTGCGAGATCACACTATTTACCGTCAAGCGACCGAATTTCAATTTGGATTGAATACCGAACAAGCTCTGCGAGCCGGGGATCAAGGTAGTAGGTAGTGGGAAGTTCACATCTCCCGCACGTACTTCCTGTACGATCTCATCCTCATCACCCACATATTCCAAGCGCACCTGATTATCGAAGTTGAAAACCGACTTGGTATTGTAGTTCAGGTTCACCTTCATCTTATCACCGATCTTACCGATCACCCCCATATTGATGTTCATATCAAAATGCGGTGTCACCTGGCTCTGCTGGAAGGTATAAGCATTCGGGTTCTCATTTCTATTGCTACGGAAACCCAATTCTAAATCAATACTACCTGTCGGGCGGATCGTGATCGCGTCATCACCCGTAATAGAAAACAGATTCGGGAACAACTCCGGACCTTGATACATCGGAGGCAGTAATCCTGTTCCTGAAGACATTGACCCACCACTACGCTCTTGTGTTTCCCAGTAGTTGTTTTGGATCTGATCTTGTTTCCACTCCCAATATTCATCAAAACTCATGTAAGTAGCCGGGCTGACTTGCCGTCCGCCTACACTTTCCGTGATCACGTAAGTACCCGTTTCAGGATCGTACTCCACTTCCTGATCAATTGAGGTAGGCATGTCCAACTCGAAAGGATCGTAATCGGGATCCGTCAAGAAATTCCCTCCCTCTTCCGAGGCGGGCGTTTCCCCATCGGGTAGGGTATCCGTTTCTGTAAATTGATAGGCGTAAATCGCCTGCTGCAACTCAGCAGATAAAGCATCCCCCATAGGCGGCATCGGCTCGCTCGGGAATGGCATAGGCGAAGTTTGAAAGGGCAATACACCAAAAGTTGTTCCCCCGGCCGCTTCGGCAGCCAAGAAACAAGAACAGCATGCGATCAAACAAAAAAGAAAGCGGGAAAACAGTCGCTTTATGTAGCTCACAATTGATCCATTTAGGAGATGACCATATAGTTCGAACCGCTCAAAAACAAGAAACACAGCAATCAGAAAAACACTGTGAATTCTAATGTTAATGAACGAGCAATACATACATTAATTAACGCGTTGACAACTCAAAACGAAGAACTAAATGGGTATAGCAATACGCTCACGACAGAGATGAAGGAGGACGTCTTTTCATAGGTAGACGAAAGGACGCGAAAAAAGCAACGCGAAGCTACAAAAAACAATCGCTATAGACGTATTAAAACCGGGCAGGCACACAACTTCTCTACTACCAACTAATATTAACATTAGTGGTCGGCAATAGAATACTGGGATATGCTTGCTCGGTTGTTCGTCGCGCTTAAATAAATGCTTTGCGAAACAGCAAAACATTCGATCCTTCACAACTGAAATAAGTAAAATTTTACGTCTATAAATTACTATTTGGAACGGTCAAATAATGAGGTAATAATTGAAAAACACCACCATTAAATTTTAATGGCGTAATTCAGAGAGGCAAAGTTAATGCGAAACGCTGCCTTTCCCACTGTTTTTTAACGACATATTTTATCACTTGTCACATTTTTTAATGCGACAGCGTAGGATGGCGCGCCCTTCGGGCCGGGCTATCCGTTCCTACAAAATGGGCTATCTGGGGGTTCGTCGC